>CAZDDZ010000019.1:0-32978 GCA_964504285.1 uncultured Pseudoflavonifractor sp. | reverse complement strand
GTCGGTCTCTTTTATGCATAAAACCGGTGCCGTGCCAACAGCTTTATGTATAAGTGGCATTTAGGGGATACACTCTACATATGGGGTGTAAAGTGATTTTACAGCCTAAGGTTTGTGGGGTGGGCGACATAATAGAATGACAAAAAATTAAAATTCGTTACAAAAATATGTAGAACGTATGTTTTGTGTACGAAAAATGCTTGAAATTACACGAAAAAGGCAGTCACAAAGGGGAAAAAAGAATGAAAAAACTATTGCATTTTGGTTACATAACATTTATACTAGGAGCATAAGTGGGGCAAAGTGGGGCAAAGTAGAGGAAAAAAACGGTGAAGTGGGGGGAGGAAACAGTGACCAGTGCGACCGGTACTTATGAGCACAGCCTGGACGCGAAGGGTCGTCTGTTTATTCCCGCACAGCTGCGCAAGGAGCTGGGCGACACACTCTATCTCACCATGGGCGTGGACGCCTGCCTTTCCATCTATCCCCAGGAGACCTGGGACAGCTTTACCGAAAAATTTGCCTCTCTCCCCATGAGTCAGTCCAAGCTGATGCGTCCCCTTTTTGCCAACGCCGCCAAGTGCGAGCCGGACAGCCAGGGGCGCATTGTGATACCACAGAAGCTGCGCCAGTATGCGAGTCTGGATAAGGACGCGGTCATCATCGGTGTGCACAACCGGGCCGAGATTTGGAGCGCCGAGACCTGGCAGGCGCAGCAGGAGGAAGAAATGACCCCAGAGAAGATGACCGAAATTATGCAGAGTCTTGGGTTCTGAGCCATGGAAAATATAGAATTTATTCACAAGCCGGTCTTGTTAAACGAGTGCATAAATGGTCTTGCCATAAGACCGGACGGCACCTATCTGGACGGCACGTTGGGACGTGCCGGTCACTCCCGGGAGATTGCAAAACGGTTGACCACCGGGCGACTTATTTGCATCGACCGCGACCAGGCGGCACTGGACGCTGCGCTCGGACGGTTGGAGGGGCTGATGGACAGAGTGCGCTTGGTTCACGGCAACTTCGGCGATTTAGCCGCCATTTTAGAGCGGGAAAATCTGACTGAAATAGATGGTATGCTATTTGACCTGGGGGTGTCCTCTCCACAACTGGACGATGCCTCCCGCGGCTTTTCCTATATGTCTGATGCACCTCTGGACATGCGAATGGACAAGGGTGACACCCTAACGGCCCGGACGGTAGTAAACCAGTGGCCCCAAGAGGAGCTGCGGCGTATTCTCTACCAGTACGGTGAGGAGCGGTATGCCCCCGCCATCGCGGCGGCTATCGTTCGGGCTAGGGGACAAGCTACTATTGAAACCACATTGGAGCTGGTCGGCGTCATTAAGTCGGCAATGCCGGCTTCCGCCCTTCGGGAAAAGCAGCACCCCGCCAAGCGCAGCTTTCAGGCTATCCGTATCGCGGTCAACGACGAGCTCTCCGCCGTGGACGCTATGATACAAGCTGCCGTGCCCAGGCTGGCCAGGGGGGGACGGCTTTGCGTCATCTCCTTCCACTCGCTGGAGGATAGAATCGTAAAAAACGGCTTTGGAGCGTTTGCCAAGGGCTGCACCTGTCCGCATGATTTTCCTGTCTGTGTGTGCGGGAAAACCCCGGTGGTGAAGCTTATTAATAAAAAGCCCATTGTCTCGGACGAGAAAGAGCTGGGTGAAAATGCCAGAGCCCGCAGCGCAAAGCTGCGGATTGCAGAAAAGCTTTAGAGATAGAAAATATGTGTGTGACACGCAAAAGAATGGAGTGACCACTATGGCGAGCGCCGCCGCGGTCAAAAGAAACCGTTACAATTCAGCTCGCGCTACCTACGGCAGCGCTGCGTACGACCTGGACTACCAGGGGGGAGCCGCCCGTGTTCTGGGTGGCAGCGAGGTACTTCAGCCCCGTCCCCTGGTGCGCCCCAGAGAGCGTGCCGCCGTACGCCCCAAGGTACGCGTGCGGGAAGCGGGCAAGGTCTCACTCTTTGCGGTAGTGGGCACACTGGCTGTGGGTGTATTTGCCGTGCTGGTGCTTATGAGCGGTGTGCAGCTGACCACCCTGTCTGACGATATTGCTGCCCTGAATAAGGAAATGACCGTTCTGCGCAGTGAGGAAAGCAAGCTGCGCACCCAGTACGAGCTGGCCTTTGACCTGACTACCATTGAGGCGGGCGTAACGTCAAACGGCTCTATGGTTAAGCCCCAGAGCGAGCAGATTATCTATCTGGACCTCTCTGAGCCGGACAGTGTGGTCCTCTTTGATCGAGGTGAGACACCCTTGCAGGGCGTGGCCGGTGCGGTGGAGAGTATTCGACAGGTCTTTTCCAACGTAGTGGAATATTTTCGCTAGGTATTACCATATAGTTTGAAAGACCCGAAAGAAATAAGGAGGGCGTAAGAAAAACTGATTTTTTCTTACGCCCTTTGCGTTAAGGAGGCAATACCATGGCCGGTGAAGAAAAAAAACAGACAGACCGCCGTGGAAATCGGCTGATTTTAGGACGCACCATCATTTTGATGGTGGTTTTTGGCATCATGCTGTTTATTCCCCTGCTGGTAAAGCTGTACAGCATTCAAATTACCCAGCACGACTATTACGAGCAGCTTGCCATTGACCAGCAGACCCGGGACGTGGCGGTAGCCGCAAACCGCGGCACCATTTACGACAGCAACGGCAAGCCTCTGGCTATGAGTTCGGCGGCTTATGACATTATTCTCTCACCGCGGGATATTGACACAGTGCAGAAGAAATACACAGAGGAGGTAGAGGCTTACCGGGACGGAAAACGCAAAAAGCCGGTGGATTGGCCTGAGCCTACCGATGCCGTGATTGCCCAGAAGCTATCGGAAATTTTAGGCGTGGAGCAGGAGAAAATACTCACCCGGCTTGCAAAATCCAACTCCGCCTATGAAAAGCTTGCCGGTAAGGTAGAGGACGACGTAGCCGACCGAGTGCGGGAATTTATTGTGGAGTATCACCTGGCAAACGGTCTTTATTGCAGCCCCACCAGCAAGCGATACTACCCCTCCTCCAGTCTGGCAGCCCAGGTAATTGGTTTTGTTAACTCGGAAAATCAGGGCGCTTACGGTATGGAGGCAATCTATAATGCAGCTCTGGCCGGAGAGACCGGGCGAGTGGTCACCGCCAAAAACGGCAAGGGCACCGAAATGCTCTCCCGGTACGAAAACTACTATGACGCCACCAATGGCGATAACCTGAACCTGACCATTGACGCTACCATTCAGTCCTACTGCGAGCGTATTCTCCAAAAGGGCATTGACATGTACGATGTGCAAAACGGCGGCTTTTGTATTGCTATGAATCCCAAAACGGGGGCCATTCTGGCTTGGGCAAACGCCCCGGACTATGACCTTAACAACCCAAGCGCCATTTATAACCCCAAACTTCAGGCCACGTTGGAGGCCGCTAAAGCCACCTACGGCGAGGAGAGCGACGAGTACAAACAGGCGGTGGGTGACGCCCGGCTCAAGCAGTGGCGCAACAAGGCTATTAACGATACCTACGAGCCGGGTTCCACCTTCAAGGCTATGGTACTTGCCGCCGCGCTGGAGGAAAATGTGGTGCATGAGAGCGACACCTTCCACTGCACAGGCAGCGTCACGGTTACCGGCTGGGATAAACCCATCCGCTGCTCAAAGCGGGAAGGCCACGGCAGTCAAACCCTGGCCCAGGCCGTAGCCAACTCCTGCAACCCCGCCTTTATCGCTATCGGCCAGCGCCTGGGCGCCGAGCGGTTCTACGATTATCTGGAGGACTTCGGCTTTACCTCTCTTACCGGCATTGATATGCAGGGCGAGGCCTCTAACCAGGTATGGAAACGAAAGTTCTTTACCAGTCCCGAGGGCTACTCATCGCTGGCTACCGCCTCCTTCGGCCAGCGCCTGACTGTTACCCCCATTCAGCTCATTACAGCCGCCGCCTCGGTGGTCAACGGCGGACATTTAATGCAGCCCTATGTACTTCAGTCCATCACCGATGCCGACGGTAACATGGTGAAAAATACCGAGCCGACGGAGGTGCGCCAGACCATTAGTGAGCAAACCTCGGCACTATGCCGTAAGATTCTGGAGGGCGTGGTAGACGGCGGCACCGGCAAGAACGCCTATCAGGCTGGTTACCGCATCGGCGGCAAGACCGGTTCCTCCGAGACCAGCGAGGACGACCACACCATTGTCTCCTTCCTGGGCTTTGCCCCGGCAGACGACCCCAAGGTGGTTATTCTTCTGGCTTACGACAATCCCAAGCCTGCCGCTCCGGGTGGTAATTTCACAGAAGGCGGCGTATATATTTCAGGTGGCAACATGGGTGCGCCCCGGGCGGGCGAGCTGCTGGCGAACATTCTTGACTACATGGGAGTGGAAAAGCAGTACACCGCCGACGAGCTGACCCGTGCCGATGTGCTGGTGCCCTCGGTCACCGGACTTTCGGCGCTGGATGCCCAGAAGAAGGCCGAGAGCATGGGTCTAAAGGTGCGCACCGTTGGCTCGGGCGAGGCAGTCACCGACCAGATGCCGATTCAGGGCGCGTCTATTCCCGGCGGCAGCCAGATTGTGCTCTATCTGGGTGAGAGCAAGCCCACCGACCAAGTGACCGTGCCCGACGTGTCGGGCAAGTCTCCCACCGCGGCCCAGGAGGCCCTCTCCGCCGTGGGGCTTTATATGAAGGCCGCAGGCGTACTGGGCAGCGATACCTCAACCACCATCGCAGCCGGCCAGTCCATCGACCCCGGCACCAGTGTGGAGCGGGGCACTGTTATTAAGGTGCAATTTATGGATAATACGGTAACGACCGCGGGAACAGGGTTCTAAGGAACCTCTGAGTTAATCCCGTCGCATATCTCGGTGGCATCTTTTTTGCCGGGGCATTGCCAAAAAGCCTTGAAATACATTGGTATTCCTGCGGCTTTTCGGCTTGTCTGACCAAATTTTTATTTGAAATTCCTAGCAAAGTGTGAAGAGTGAGGGGTGGGTATGTGCGGCTGAAAGAATTGTTGGTCGGCGTAGCGCTGCTGGGGCAGTGTACCGTCGAGGACGTGGAAATTTCAGGCGTTTGCTACGACACCAGAGAGATAAAGTCGGGCGACTTGTTTGTGGCTCTGCCCGGCTATAAGACCGACGGACACAAATATATTCAAACGGCCATGGAGCAGGGGGCGGCGGCGATTATCTGCGGTCAGGCCCCCGAGCAGCCCGGCCCATGGCTTACCGTAGCTGACCCAAGAGCGGCTCTGGCAGCGGTTTCCGCCAACTGGTTCGGCCACCCGGCGAAGGATTTACAGGTAATCGGCGTTACCGGAACCAATGGGAAAACCACCACCACCTATTTGATGAAGTCCGTGCTGGAGGGAACGCTGGGTGCTAAGGTAGGGCTCATCGGAACAAACCAAAACATGATCGGGGAAGAAATTATCCCCGCCCACCGCACCACCCCTGAGTCCTACGAGGTGCAAAAGCTTCTGCGTGAGATGGTGGATGCCGGGTGTACCCACGCGGTGATGGAGGTCTCCTCCCACGCGCTGGTACTTCACCGGGTGGATCAAATTCCCTTTGAAGCAGGGATTTTTACCAATTTGACACAGGATCATCTGGATTTTCACAAGACCATGGAGGAGTACAGGCGCGCCAAAGGACTTCTGTTTTTACAAACAGAAGCTGCTGTGCTAAACCTGGACGACGAGGCGGGAGCCTATTACGCCCAAAGTGCCCCCTGCCCGGTGTTCACCTACTCCGAGCGGAAAAACGAGGCTGATTTGACCGCCAAAAACCTGCGGCTTTTTCCTGACCGAGTGGAGTTTGAGGCGTTGGCGGTGGGGACTATTTCCCGGGTAAAGCTTCCCATTCCCGGCGGATTTACCGTTTACAATGCCTTGGGCGTCATTGCCTGCGGGCTTGTTCTGGGGCTGGAGCTGTCTGCCATCGGTGCCGCACTGGCTGCCGCAAAGGGAGTCAAGGGCCGCATTGAGGTGGTGCCCACCCCGACCGACTACACTGTGCTCATCGATTACGCCCATACCCCAGACGCACTGGAGAATATTCTCACCACCGTACGAGACTTTGCCGCCGGCCGGGTTATCTGTCTGTTCGGCTGCGGCGGGGATCGTGACCGCACTAAGCGCTCCATTATGGGGGCCATCGCCGCAACCCTAGCTGATGTTGCCGTAATTACGTCGGATAATCCCCGCACCGAAGAGCCGGATGCCATTATTGCCGATATTCTGTCGGGCACAGAGGGGAAGGGCACCTGCATTGTAGTACCCGACCGCCGGGCGGCCATCCGCTTTGCGTTGGCGGAAGCCAGAAAGGGCGATGTGCTTGTGCTGGCCGGGAAGGGACACGAGACCTACCAGGAGATTAACGGTGTACAGTACCATCTGGATGAGAGGGAAGAGGTAAGGGCGTACTTTGACGGGGCAAAGAGCCAGTGAACAAAAAAGTACCGGGCAGGCGGTTTCACCGCATTGTGCCATAGAAAACAGCTAATTTTCGTTGCTTTGTAAGTAGAAACCCAAAGTGGGGTATGATACAATACCAATTTGTGAAAAAGTGCCGAGAGGGTGGGGGGGCATTCTGTGCCCGAAGTCCGGCGTTGGAGGTTCAAAAGATGCGATTAGTGCTTAGTTTTATGGTGGCCTTTGTGGTCTCCTTTTTGGCGGGTAAACTTCTGATTCCCGCGCTGCGGAGGCTGAAGGCCGGGCAAAGTATCAAGGAGGACGGCCCCACCTGGCATATGTCCAAGCAGGGGACACCTACTATGGGCGGGCTCATGTTCATCATCGGCCTGTCTGCGGCTGTAGTGGCCGTGGGCTGGGAGGACATTGCCCAGGGGAATTATGGGGCTCTCTTTGTGCTGGCCTTTTCGCTGGTCTTTGGCGCCATCGGCTTTATTGATGACTACATGAAGGTAAAGTACCGCCACAATACCGGCCTGTCTGCGGGAGCCAAATTCTTGCTGCAACTTGCCGCCGCCATTCTCTTTACCGTCCTCATGCGCAACTTTGGCTACATCAGCTTTAACCTATACATTCCCTTTGTCAATGTGACAGTGGTGATGTGGCCTTGGCTGTACATGGTTTTTGCAGCCTTTGTTATGGTGGCTACCGTCAACGCGGTGAATATCACCGACGGCGTGGATGGTCTTGCCACCGGCGTTACCATGCCCGTGGCGCTCTTTTTCCTGGCGGTATCCACCCTTTGGGGCAAGGAGGAGCTCTCGATCTTTGCCGCCGCCCTCTTTGGCGGACTGTTTGCCTTCCTGCTCTATAATTTTCACCCCGCTAAGGTCTTTATGGGTGATACCGGTTCCCTCTTTCTGGGCGGCACCGTATGCGGCCTGGCCTTTGCGCTGGATATTCCCCTGGTGATTGTTCTCATCGGCATCATCTATGTGGCGGAAACCCTGTCCGATATTATTCAGGTGGTTTACTTTAAAATTACCCACGGCAAGCGAATTTTCCGCATGGCGCCCCTCCACCATCATTTCGAGATGGGCGGCTGGAGCGAGGTAAAGCTCTTTACCGTGTTCACCCTTATTACATTGGCGGCCTGCCTGCTGGCTTACTTTGGAGTAATGGAGCGGTTTCCTGTGTAGAGCGTATCTGAACAGTAGCGCTCTAATATAAAATTATGTTTGTAAGGACATGAGCGGTCATGTCCGGCAGAAGAAGGAGGTGACCATCCTGGCGCGTAAAATGAAACGTGACCTGACGGTGGAGGAACAGCTTGCCCGTGGGCCCATGGATATGCCCTTTCTCATGCTGACCCTGCTGCTGACAGGTATCGGTCTGGTGATGGTCTTTTCGGCCTCCTACGCTTCGGCCTATTATGATGTTAAGGTGGCCAAGAATGACCCGGCCTATTACTTTATCCGACAAGCTATTTTTGGCGGCATGGGTATCGTGGTCATGTACATTACCTCCAAAATTAACTACCAGACCTTCCGATGGATGTCGGTATTTGCGCTGGGCGTATCCTTCGCGCTGCTGATTTTGGTCATTCCCTTCGGTTTCGGACGGGAAACAGTGGGCGCCCAGCGCTGGATGTACATCGGTCCCATTAACCTTCAACCCTCCGAGGTAGCTAAATTAGGCGTTATTATGTACTTCTCGGCACGACTATCCAAGCGGGGTACCGAGAAAAAGAAGCTCTATGACAAGCGCAAGCTCTCAGGGCGTATCCTGCTGTTCCTGGACAATGTGGGGCTAATTGAACTGCTGCCCTATGTGCTGGTTCTGGGGGCGGTGGCCGGTCTGCTGCTGCTGGAGCCGCATATGTCGGGCACCATTCTTATCATGGTGGCCGGTGCCTCGGTACTCTTTGCCGCCGGGATAAAGCTCTATTGGTTTGTCGCCGGCGGTTTGGTGGTGGGCGGCGGACTGTGGTACGTCATCACCCAGACGCCTTACATGGCCTCACGCATTCAGCTCTGGCTAGACCCCTGGAGCGACCAGCTGGGTAAGGGCTATCAGACCATTCAGTCCCTGCTGGCTATCGGCTCCGGCGGCCTGTTGGGCGTGGGGCTGGGCAATTCCCGGCAAAAGTTTCTCTACCTGCCCGAGCCGGAGAACGACTTTATTTTCTCTATCGTCTGCGAGGAGCTGGGCTACATCGGTGCGGCACTGATTCTTATTCTTTTTGCCCTGCTGATTGTCCGCGGCTATTGGATTGCCGTCCACGCCCGCGACCGCTTCGGCGCGCTGCTCACGGTGGGGATTACCACCCTGATGGCGGTACAGGTTTTTCTTAACATCGCTGTGGTCACAAACTTTTTTCCAACCACAGGTATCTCGCTGCCCTTCTTTAGCTACGGGGGAACGGCCTTGATGATACAGCTTCTGGAAATGGGCATTATTCTATCGGTATCCCGACAAATTCCTGCGGCAAGGCAAGGATAGCGGGGTAAAAAGAAGAAATAAAAAAGAAGAAAGAAGAAAGTGCCGTAGAAAGCTATTTTTTCACTTTTCTTTTTTATTTGGTAAAGGAGTTTGTCTATGAACATACTGTTTACCTGCGGCGGTACTGCGGGGCATATCAATCCCGCTGTGGCGCTTGCCCGACTTTTTGAGGAGCGCCACCCGGATTGCAAGGTGCTCTTTGTAGGGGCGGACGGCGGCATGGAGACCAAGCTGGTGCCCAAAGAGGGCTATGAAATCAAGACGGTGACCATTACCAATTTCCAGCGTTCCTTTACCCCTGCCGCCATTGGGCACAATATTAAGACACTCCTCAACATGAATAAATCCAAGGGGCAGGCCGCGACGATCCTGAATGACTTTCAGCCCGATCTGGTGGTGGGTACCGGAGGTTACGCCTCCTACCCGGTGGTCTCCGCCGCCGCCAAGCGCGGTATTTTGGCGGCGGTACACGAATCCAATGCCGTGCCGGGCCTGACCACCAAGACCCTCTCCAAGGCGGTGAATACCGTCATGGTGGGCTTTGAGGAGAGCCGTAGCCATTACGATACCCCTGAGAAGGTAGTGGTTACCGGTACACCCGTGCGGGGCGACTTTTTCCGCTATACCCGCAAGGAGGCCCGGGCGCATTTGGGTATTACCGACGACCGTCCCCTGCTGCTGTCCTTCTTTGGTTCGCTGGGGGCCGCTGCCATGAACGAACTTATGACAGAAATTTTGGCACGGGAGTGCCGGGAGGGCGCGCCCTTCCACCACATCCACGGCGCAGGCCGGGACTATGCGGGGATGCACGCCAAGCTCAGCCAAAAGGGCGTGAATCTGGATGGAACCGGGCTGGAGCTGAGGGAGTATATCTACGATATGCCCTTGTGCATGGCGGCTGCCGATCTGATTTTGTGTAGGGCGGGGGCCTCCACCATTGCCGAGCTGACCGCCATCGCCAAGCCTGCCATCTTGGTGCCCTCTCCCAATGTGGTGGCAGACCACCAGACCAAGAACGCCAAGGTTCTGGCGGACCGGGGCGCGGCTCTCCTTATGGCGGAGAGCGCTTGTGCCGGAAAGCCGGATGTTCTTTTAAAGGCGCTGACCGATCTGCTTGACCACCCGCAAAAGCGCGGTGAAATGAGCCGTGCCCTTCGGGAAATGGCGGTTGGGGACGCAAACGAAAAAATATACGAGACATTGATGGGATTATTGGCCCATTAACTCCATTTACCCCCACCGCATAGTATGGCCTAGGAAAGACTACACCAACTATGCGGAGGACGACTTTATGAGTGCTTTTTTGGTAGAGGGCGGTCGCCCTCTCTCCGGCAGCGCTAAGGTACACGGCGCGAAGAACAGTGTACTGCCCATTCTGGCCGCCACCCTTTTGGGGACGGGTGAGAGCGTCATTCACAACTGCCCCGACCTGTCCGATGTAACGGCCTCACTGGCCATCCTGGAGCATTTGGGCTGCAAGACCCGACGGGAGGGCGACACCGTAATGGTGAACGCCGCCGCGCCAACCCGCTGGGATGTACCCGACCATCTCATGCGGGAGATGCGTTCCTCCGTCATTTTCCTGGGGGCCATTTTGGGCCGTATGGGGGCCGCGTCCATGTCATTTCCGGGCGGTTGTGAACTGGGGCCGAGACCCATCGACTTACATCTGGCGGCGATTCGCGCCCTGGGGGGCGAAATTCGGGAAGGCGCCGGGCTACTCAACTGCACCGGGGAGCATATGGCCGGGTGCGACATTACCCTGTCCCTGCCCAGTGTGGGCGCCACCGAAAATGCTATGCTGGCGGCGGTGTGCGCCGTGGGTGCAACCACAATTAACAACGCGGCCCGGGAGCCGGAAATTGTGGATCTGCAAGACTTTCTCGTTGCCATGGGAGCCAAGGTGCGGGGAGCGGGCAGCTCGGTTATTACCATTGAGGGCGGCGTGCCCCTTCATGGCGGGGAGCACACCGTCATGGGAGACCGCATCGTGGCCGCCACCTACCTGACGGCCGTAGCGGCGGCGGGTGGTCAGGCCGAAATTGTGGGAGCCGATTATCGGCACCTGTCTACCGTAACCGCTGTGCTGACCGAGGCCGGGTGCCAAATTTGCAGCGAGGGCAGTCGCATTGCCATTGAAGTGACCCAACCCCTGCGCGGAGTACGACCGGTGCGAACTGCACCCTATCCCGGTTTTCCCACCGACGCCCAGGCACCCTTGATGGCAGCCCTGTGCAAGGGAACAGGTACCAGCGTTTTTGTGGAAAATATTTTTGAGAGCCGATACCGTCATGTAGACGAGCTTGCCCGTATGGGAGCTGATATTCGTGTGGAGGGCAAGGTTGCCGTGGTCTACGGCGTGCCCACCCTGCGGGGTGCAACCGTGCAGGCCAGCGATCTGCGGGGCGGGGCTGCCCTAGTAGTAGCCGGACTGGGCGCCGAAGGTGTGACCACCATTACAGGCCTCCAGCATATTGACCGTGGCTATCAAAACCTGGTAGAGGTGCTCCAGGGCATGGGAGCCAACATTTTGCGGACAACAGGGTAAGATAAAGCAAGTATATCGGGCCCTACCAAATCTGTACGGTTATGTAGGGCCCGGTATTGTAATAATTTTTTTAATGAAATATTTATGGATAATCTCATAACATCCTGTATACTAAAAGATATAATGATCTGCCCCCAAAACTTATTTAATTTTAAGTTACGGGGTCTGCAGCAAGATTAAGCGCGTCATATGCGCCAATCAGCTATAAAATACGGTGGGAGAACGAGAATGGCGGCGAGGAGAAACAAGCGGAAACAGCGGAGAAGGGGACGCTTTGGCTTCCTCTATAAAGTGCTGTCTATCGCCATTATCCTTGTCGCTGTTATTATGGGCTGCGCCGTCTTTTTTCGGGTGGATAAAATAGAAGTGTCCGGTCAGAGCCGATACACCGCCGAGCAGATTATTGAGGCTGCCGAGGTGGAGCAAGGGGACAACCTCTTTGCGCTGGACAAGTTTAAAACCTCTAAGCAAATTCTCACCCGCCTGCCTTACATTGACGGTGTTTCTATCTCCCGCCGTCTGCCGGACGGACTGATGATTTCGGTTACGGAATGCGCCCCCGCCGCCGCCATAGAAGCAGAGGGCGCATGGTGGATTTTAAATGCCGGGGGTAAGTTCCTGGAGCGCACTGACATAAACGGAGCGACGGGACTGGCCGTCATTACCGGACTTACTCCCATTGCCCCCATGGTAGGCACCAAGCTGGAGGTATCGGAGGAGCAAGCGGCTAAGCTGGGGAGTCTCTCCAAACTTTTTCAGGCACTGGAGAGCCGGAGTATGACTGCCCAGACCGGGAGCTTTGACTTGACGGCTGATAATGTGATTTTGATGGGCTATACAAACCGCTTTACCGTCAAGCTGCCCATGAGCGGCACTGATTTTAGCAGAGAGATGAAAACCATCCAGGCAGCGGTAGAGAGTCTGCCGGAGAGCAAGAGCGGTATTTTGGACTTTACCCTGGCCGGAGACCCGCATTTGATTCCGTATTCCTAAGGAGTAAACCATGGAAAAAAACAAGAAGAACAGAGGCGAACTGTCCATCGGCGTAGTGTGTATGCTGCTGGGTATACTGTTGGCGGTGCAGCTGCGCAGCGTCAAGGTCAATACCGCCGCCAGCGCCACTAACACCGGGCGGCTGGAAACGCTGCAGGGCATGTACAATGAGACCAAGGACATGCTGGACTCCACGCAGGCTCAGCTTGCCGAGACACAGAAAGAGCTTCAGCGCTTTCGTGAGGAGGCCGCCTCGGGCGGCAGCACCGGTGAGGCGCTGAAGGCCGAGGTAGATAAGCTAGAGCTTCAGTCCGGACTTACCGATGTGGAGGGACCCGGGGTCATGGTTGCCCTGCGGGACTCCTCCGCCGTCAATGTCACCGGCGATGAGCAGAACTACTTGATTCACGATAACGACCTCCTCTCCATAATCAACGAGCTGCGCAGCGCGGGGGCCGAGGCCATTTCCCTCAACGGTGAACGGCTTCTTGCCACCAGCGAGGTACGCTGCGCGGGTGCGGTAGTTACCGTCAACGGACGCCGTTACACCGCCCCCTTTGTTTTTAATGCCATTGGCGATTCTGCTACCCTCTATAATGCCCTGACTATGCGCAACGGCGTAGTGGACGTGCTGGGTCAGTGGAAAATTGATGTAAAGGTCACCCCCAGCGAAAAGCTGACTGTGCCCAAATATAACGGCGTGGTGGAGTTCCGCTATGCCCAACCGGCAGCCTCTCAGCCGCCGGAAGCGGAAGGGGGGGCTGTGGGATGATAGAACTCGTTGGCCTGCTTGCGGGTCTGGTGATAGGCTGCTTTCTTCCCTGGCACATCCCCAGCGAATACAGTCTCTATGTAGCTACCGGCCTTTTGGCTGCGCTGGATACCGCACTGGGCGGCATGAAGGCCCGCCTTCAAAAGACCTTTAAGCTCTCTATCTTTATTTCGGGCTTTTTCGGCAACGCGCTGATTGCCGTTTTTCTGGCCTGGCTGGGTGACAAGCTGGGTTTGCCCCTCTACTTGGCAGCAGTGGTAGTTTTCGGCACAAGAATGTTCCAAAACTTTGCGGAAATCCGCAGAGAGCTATTGACCTTGCGTAAAAATAAGGATAAAATAGAACAAGATATAGTGAGTAATGGGGAAACCGAAACACTATAATTTGTTACAATAAAACCGACGAGGCTTTTTAGCCTGCCCAGTATAATCCGAACACGCCCCAGAGCCTGATTTCCCGCGTCTGGGTTCGTTATCCTCCTTGCCTTACGGCAGTAAGGCTTTGTCGTCTGCCTTCCCAGCCACGGGAAATCAGGCTCTGGGGTGCTACGCAGTCCAGCAGGAGCAAATTTTTGTCAGCACAAGGAAAAAGACGCAGGTAATACTGACGTATTGCCAAGTCGCTTTCTGCGGCGTTGGCTGAAATTTGCCCAGTTGGACCGGGTTCGGATTACACTGGTCAGGCTACATAGGAAGAAGTAGGAGGAGCAAATATGGCTTTTGGATTTGACGCCGGCCCCGAGAATGTAGTAAACATCAGGGTGATTGGCGTTGGCGGCGGCGGCAACAACGTTGTCAACCGCATGGTGCGCTCCGGCATGAAGGGCGTAGACTTTATCGCAGTTAACACGGACAAGCAGGCGCTTGCCGTTTCCAGTGCTACTTATAAAATTCAAATTGGCGAGAAGCTGACCGGCGGGCAGGGTGCGGGATCAAACCCCGAAATGGGCCGCAAGTCCGCTGAGGAGAGCCGCAGCCAAGTTTCCAAGGCGCTGGAGGACACCAATATGGTGTTTATCACCGCCGGTATGGGCGGCGGCACCGGCACCGGCGCGGCCCCCATCGTGGCCGACATTGCCAAGGAGATGGAAATTCTCACCGTGGGCGTGGTCACCAAGCCCTTTAACTTTGAGGGCAAGCGCCGTATGGAGCAGGCCGAGTCCGGCATTGAAGAGCTGCGGAACAAGGTGGACTCGCTGGTGATTATTCCTAACGAGCGCCTGAAGTACGCCACTGACCAAAAGATTACCTTTGCTAACGCCTTCGAAATTGCGGACGACGTGCTTAAGCAGGCCGTCCAGTCCATCTCTGACCTAATTTGCAATACCGGCTTTATTAACCTGGACTTTGCCGATGTAACCGCTGTGATGAAGAATGCGGGTATGGCGCATATGGGTGTAGGCCGTGCCGCCGGCAAGAATAAGGCTGAGGAAGCTGCCAAAATGGCTATCTCCAGCCCCCTGCTGGAGACCTCTATTAATGGTGCCAAGGGTGTGCTGGTGAATATTACCGGCTCTCCCGATATTGGTCTGGAGGAAGTGGAGACCGCCGCCAACCTGGTGCGTCAGGCAGCCCATGAGAGTGCCAATATTATCTTCGGTGCCGCCTTTGACGATACGCTGGAGGACGAGATTCGGGTCACCGTCATTTCTACCGGCTTTGACGAGCAGATTGCCAGCATGCCCGGCAAGCCCTTTACCGCCGCAGCCGGACAGGTGCAGGCTGCCGGTGCAGTGCCCCATCCCGGTGCTGCTGTGGCTCCCCCCACTCCCCTGCCCGAGCAGGAGGCGGAAGCCGAGGACGATCCCTTCACCGACATCTTTAAAATTTTTAATAAGGGCAAGTAAATGAACCCCCCCTTGTCCCGCCGTTTTGGCGGGGCAAGGGGGTTTTTAACTAAGCGGTACAATTTGCAGTGTGCACCTTTGAGTTTTGTTCAAAAGTCCTGACAACCTGTTCCACTGACGAAAAGTTTCGCCATGCCGCGCCGACAATTTAGAAAGACTTTAGTCGAAATCGATTTTTTTCTGCCTCTAAGATACCTTCGCGGCGGAGATTTCCCAGTTCGCGGGAAAGGGCGCTGCGGTCGGCGCAGAGATAGTCGGCAAGCCCTTGGCGGTCAAAGGGAACGGTAAAGGTTCCGCCGCCCTGAAGGGCAGCCTGCTCCCGCAGGTAGGATAGGAGCTTTTCTCGTAGGGTGCGCTTGGCCAAATGCTCCATCTTGCCTGTAAGAAATACATTTTTTTGTGCCAGCACCCGCAGAAGATTTTTGACTAAGCTTTGGTGGAAGGAGCAGGCTGAGGGGCAAACCGTTGAAACCTTGCCAATGTCAAGCAGGAGCACTGTGCTCTCGCGTTCGGCCCAGACCGATACGGGCAGACTGTCTACACCTGCGCAGGCGTAAGCCTCCCCAAAGAGGTCGCCGGGTTCCATGGCAGCCAGCACCGCACGGTTGCCGTCGGCATCCTCTCGGCAGACCTGAACAGCTCCCTCCAGTACAATTCCCGCAGAGCGGGCGGGAGCACCCGCCGAGAGAACCGCGCTGCCCTTTGGGTAGACCTTGGCTTGTGCGCCCAGGCAGCCCAGCAGGGCGGGCAGGTTATCCATTTCCACACCGAAAAACAGTGGGCAGGCTTTAATGATACCGTAGTGCCGCTCCAAAAAATCACCTCTTTGTTGCAAGTGCAACATATTTTATCATTTTAGTATAGTATACTCAAAGCACAATCACAAGAGGAGGAATAATATTATGATGCGTAAAATCATTAAAATTGATGAAGATAAGTGCATTGGCTGCGGCCTGTGCGCTCAGGCCTGCCATGAGGGAGCCATCGGTATGGTAGACGGGAAGGCCAAGCTCCTGCGGGAGGACTACTGTGACGGTTTGGGAGACTGTCTGCCCGCCTGCCCCACGGAGGCCATTACCTTTGAAGAGCGGGAGGCCCCAGCCTACGACCACGCCGCCGTGCTGGCGGCTAAGGGCGCCCAGGTTCAGGGGGAGACCCTGCCCTGTGGCTGTCCCGGCACTATGAGCAGGAGCATCGGGCACCATGCTCCAGCTGCATCCGCGCCCTCGGAAGGGGCCTTTTCCGTGCCCAGCCAGCTGCGCCAGTGGCCTGTTCAGCTCAAGCTGGTGCCGGTGAACGCGCCCTACTTTGAGGGGTGTGACCTGCTGGTGGCCGCCGACTGCACCGCCTTTGCCTACGGCGCGTTCCACCGCGACTTTATCCAGGGCAGAGTGGTGCTGGTGGGTTGTCCCAAGCTGGACGAGGGGGACTATGCCGAAAAGCTCACTGCCATCCTCAAGGGAAACAATGTGCGCAGCGTCACCGTCGCTCGCATGGAGGTGCCCTGCTGCGGCGGAATCCAACGGGCAGTTGAGACGGCGGTAGCGGCCAGCGGGAAAAATATCCTCTGCAAAACCGTGGTGATTGGAGTAGAAGGGAACGTTTGCCAAGTTATTCACTGAGTAAAGCAAGAATAGGCATTGTAATTCCCGGCAGTTCCATGTAAAATAACCTTATTCAAAGGAAAATGCAGGAGCGTGACCGCCCCGGTGGGCGGTGCGAAACATAGGGAACCTCTGATTGAATCCGGACGCATATGTTAGCAATGCCTTTTTCGCCCGGACTGCGCATAGAAATACACGGGCTAATCCACACGACTGGATTTAATCAGAGCTTCCATAGAATAGGGGAGTTACGTGGAATGAGAATTTACAAAACAACAGATTACGAGGCAATGAGCCTGCGGGCGGCCCGCATCATTGCGGCCCACATTCTCCAGAAGCCCGATTGTGTGCTGGGGCTGGCCACCGGTTCTACGCCGGTGGGTCTTTACAAGAAACTCATTGAGCGTTATAACGACGGCGTGCTGGACTTTTCCCAGGTGCGCTCGGTGAATCTGGATGAGTATGTGGGGCTCTCGGGCGACCATGACCAGAGCTACCGCTACTTTATGCAGGAGAACCTGTTCCGCCATGTGAACATCAAGCGCGAGAACACTCATGTGCCCAATGGCCTGGCTGCCGATACCGCCGCCGAGGGTGCCCGGTACGACGAATTGATGAAAAGCCTGGGCGGTGTGGATATTCAGCTGCTCGGTCTGGGCCGTAACGGCCACATCGGCTTTAACGAGCCCTGCGACCAATTTGTTCCCGGTACCCATGAGGTGGACTTGACCCAGAGCACCATTGACGCAAACGCCCGTTTCTTCGAGAGCATTGACCTAGTGCCCCGCAAGGCGGTGACCATGGGTATCGGCGGGATTATGCACGCCCGTCAGGTGCTGGTAGTGGTCAGCGGCGGTGATAAGGCCGAGGCTGTCTACAATGCCTTCCGTGGCCCTGTAACACCCCAGGTGCCTGCCTCTATCCTTCAACTCCACCCGGACGTGATTCTGGTGGGCGATGATGCCGCGCTTTCGCGGCTGGACTAAGGAGAGAAAGTGCCATGAAAATTACCGGTGCCCGCGTATTTGAGGCGCAGGGCTGCTTTGTCCCCCGCGACCTTTTCATCGACGGCGACCTGATTGCCGCCAAGGACTGCGGCGGAGAGGTGCTGGACGCGGCGGGCTGCTATGCCATTCCCGGACTCACCGACGTGCACTTCCACGGCTGCAAGGGCTACGATTTTTCCGACGGCGATGCCGAGGGATTAAAGGTCATGGCCCAGTACGAGCTCTCACGTGGCGTAACCCAGATTTGCCCCGCAGGCATGACACTGCTGGAGGACCAGCTGATGAAAATCTGTGCCATGGCGGCAGCACACAGGGCGGCGGAGCAGCCGGGTGCGGAGCTCTGCGGTATTCACCTGGAAGGGCCATTCCTGTCTATGGCGAAAAAGGGCGCCCAGAACGGTACGTGGCTCCACGCACCCGACGTGGCCATGTTCCGCCGCTTGAACGAAGCGTCGGGCGGGCTGGTGAAGCTCCTCTCTATCGCCCCGGAGGAGTCGGGAGCGATGGACTTTATCCGCGCTGTAAGCGACGAGGTGAATATCTCCATCGCCCATACCACCGCCGATTACGATACCGCCATGGCGGCCTTCACCGCCGGGGCAGGTCATGTAACCCATCTCTTTAACGCTATGATGCCCTTTACCCACCGTAATCCCGCCGTGGTGGGGGCTGCTTTCGACACACCCGACTGTCGGGTGGAGCTGATTTGTGACGGTGTGCATATTCATCCCGCTATGGTACGCGCCACCTTTAAGCTCTTTGGAGCCGACCGCGTAGTGCTGGTGAGCGATACCATGCGGGCCGCCGGTATGCCGGACGGGCAGTACACCCTGGGTGGCCAGGATGTGACCAAGGTGGGCAGCAATGCATCCTTGGCTGACGGCACCCTGGCCGGTTCGGTTACCGACCTAATGGATTGCATGAAAACAGCGGTCTCGTTCGGTATTCCCTTTGCCGACGCGGTCCGTGCGGCGGCGGTCAACCCTGCCCGAGCCATCGGCATTTACAGCCGTTACGGCAGTCTGGATGCCGGAAAATGGGCCAACGTAGTGCTCCTGGATCGGGAGCTTAACATTAAGGCGGTCATTTTTAAGGGCAAGGTAATTTCATAAATAATATAAAAAAGTACCGCTTGGTTTTCCAAGCGGTACTTTTTTATGGTATTGTGTGGCTACGTTGTTTTTTAGTGCTCCCTGTCACGCAGGGAGGCATGCTTTGTAAAAAAAGCTTTGTAGCCTAGGGTGACGAACAGCACCACAGTCAGAGAGGTGCAGCCCAAGATGGCCAGCATAATGCCGATTTGATACTTGATAGCGGTGATGGGAAAGGTGCCGGATAAAATTTGCCCCGTCATCATGCCGGGCAGGGAGACAATGCCCATGGTGAGCATATTGTTCATGGTGGGCAGGATGGCGCTGTCAAAGGCGTCGTTAACCACCGTGCGGGCGGCGGCAGCGGGGGTTGCACCCAGCATCAGGGAATTTTCAATTTGCTCCCGCCTGTCGGCCATACCGGAGCAGAGCTTGTTGGCCCCCAGTGCGATGCCCGTCATGGAATTACCCACAATCATGCCGGAAATGGGAATACAATACTGCGGATTAAACCAAGGCTCCACCCGAAGAATGACAAAGAGAAAGAGGGCGGCGGTGACCAGGTACCCGGCTGCCATGGATAGGCCCATGAGCCGCCCCAGTTCCTTTGGCATCTCTGATTTGACCCGCTTTCGGGCGTTATAGACCGCGAAGGAGAGCATTACCGCCAGCATGAGCAGCGTAAGCCACCAGCTAGGAGACCGAAAGACAAACATGAGCACATAGCCCATGAGGGTGAGCTGTACGGTCATGCGGGTGGTGGCAATCAAAATTTGCTTTTCCCGCTTAATGCCCCTAGCCTTGAAAATGATCAAGAGTACCAGCACAAAGATGTAGGCCGCTGCCAGATTGAGAATGGGCAAGTCCATTACAGCGCTATTCATGGCTCATACCCTCCCGCGCGGCCTGCCGCCATGCGTACCACCGAACCGGGGAAGCGGCCCGATACCTGCTCCGAGTGGGTGACAATGACCAGACTTTTCCCCTGCTCCTCCACGAAGGCGGCCAGCTGACCCACCACAAAGCCTTCGGTCTCCTTGTCCAGTGCGGCCGAGGGCTCATCCATAAGATAGGTCTCGGCGTCCATTAAAAGCACCCGAGCAAGGCAAAGCCTCTGCCGCTCACCGCCGGAGAGCTTGTCACACCAATGGTCAAGGGGCGCTTTAAGTCCCACCCGTACCAACATGTCCGTCATTTCCTGCCGGGTGGCGGCAGGCTTTTCGGCAAAGGCAAGACCCGCCTGCAAATTGTCGGAAACTGTGCCGTCGTAGAGTATAGGTGTCTGGCCCAGCATGACCACGCTACGGCGGAGGGACACCGGATCCATCTGCGAAAGAGGCTGGCCGTTATAGTAAATTTCACCCTCGTCAGGGACACAGAGCCGATTTAAATGCCGCAGAAGGGTGGTCTTGCCGCTGCCAGAGGCTCCCACGATGCAGGAAATGGGGTGGTTAAGGGTCAGGTGTTCAATGTCCAGAATATGCTTAAATCTCAGTCCGATAATCTCAAACATAGTGAATCAGTTGGCATACTGGCGAAGGGCCTGAGCAAGCTGATCGGGGCAGGAGGTTGGCTTCCCGCCGCAGCGGATGCCCTCCAGGCGGGCGATTACATCCTCCACCTTCATGCCGGGTACCAGTCGGGCAATACCCTGTAAGTTGCCGTCGCAGCCGCCGATGACGCGCAAGGACTTCACAACGCCGTTCTCCACCTCAATTTCCATCCCGCTGGAGCAGACACCCTTTGTTTTGTAACTCACTGTCATAAATCCATCCTCCTTGTGTTTTCAGGATGTATTATACAAGAAACACGCAAAGTTGGCAATAAATATTATGTCTACCAAAAAAGGAAAATAAATGATATAATAGCCGCAAGACGGCTATTATATGCGCATGTGGACACTCTGTGTCCACGCGCTAAGATTTTAGCCACGTCGCGGGACGCGCCGATGGCATATTATACTACAAATATTATTTATGACGTTATACGCCTACAAACCAAATGAAGGAGAATGAATATGGGCAGATACAAAAGAGTGCTGGCGGCGGTCATGGTGTGCGCCCTGCTGCTGACAGGCGGCTGCAGCAAGACCGGGGGAGAGGCCGCCCCTGTCCGTGCAAGCAATGCCAGAGAGGATATGAAGGCGGTGTGGGTGAGCAGCGTCTACAATTTGGATTACCCTGCAAAGGGAACCACCGACCCGTCAGCCCTCAAGCGGGAGGCTGACAGGATACTGGAAAATGCCGCCGAGATGGGCATGAACGCAATTATTTTACAGGTGCGCCCCTCCTGCGATGCACTCTACCCTTCGGAGCTGTTCCCCTGGAGCCGCTATCTCACCGGCAGCCAAAGCGCAGCCCCCAAAAGCGGCTTTGACCCGCTGGAATATTGGGTGGAGCAGGCCCATGCCCTGGGACTGGAGCTCCATGCCTGGCTCAACCCTTACCGCATCACCAAGGCGGGACGGGCCGAGCTGGACGAGATGAGCGACAAGAGTCCAGCCAAACAAAACCCCGGCTGGGTGGTGGAGTACGAGAAGAATTTTTACCTAAACCCCGGTCTGCCTGAGGTGCGGGAGCTAGTGATAATGGGCGCAGAGGAAATTGTGCGTAATTACAATGTGGACGGCATCCATCTGGACGATTATTTTTACCCCGGCAAGGGATTTGACGACGCCGCCGCCTTTGCAAAGTACGGTGGGGGCTTTTCCGAAGTAGCCGACTGGCGGCGGGAGAATGTAAACCTGCTGATTCAGTCGCTGGATCAGCGGCTCCATGCCATTAAGCCCGGCCTTTCCTTTGGCGTGTCCCCCTCGGGGGTGTGGCGGGATAAGAAAAACGACGCCCTAGGTTCTGGCAGCACCGGTGGATACGAGAGCTATAACGCCTCTTATGCCGACAGCCGCAAGTGGGTGAAAGAAGGCTGGGTTGACTATATCTGCCCGCAAATTTACTGGTATATCGGCCATAAAACCATGGACTACAAGACCATTGCCCAGTGGTGGGCTGACACGGTGCGGGGCACGGGGGTAAAGCTCTATATCGGTATGGCGGACTATCAGGCCTGTAATTCTGATCCCGCCTCGGCGTGGCACGGCACCAAAGCAATTCGGGAGCAGCTGGCTCTCAATAAAACCATTCCCGAGGTGGCCGGGGAGGTCCACTTCCGCTATCAGTTCCTGGAAAAACACCAGGAGCTCAAAAATCTCTATCTGCGGGAGTACGCCGGTGTGGACGTGGGTCCCGACGGTGAAACACTGGCGTGGCTCTCCCGACTGCCTGCTGCCGAGCAGAGCCACTGGGGCGCCAAATATTACGGAAAGCTGGGGGCCATGGGTATCGTTACCGGTAAGGAGGACGGTACCTATTCCCCCGAGGAAAATATGACTCGGGGGAGTATGTGCAAGCTGATTTTTTCCTCCATACGTGAATTAAACGGTACTATTTTGGCAGCCCACATTTACGATAATCCCGTGCCCGATACGGTGGGTACCTGGTCGGAGCAGTACATCGTCCCGCTTTTCCATGCGGGGTATTTAAGCGTGGGGGACTACCCGAAGGGTTTTGGGGGAGGGCAGGACATGAGCCGGAGCGAGGTGGTAAAGCTCCTGATGCGGGCAATGGGCTATACCGACGACGGGAGCGTGACGAGCACGGGGTTTCCCGACGTGGAACGGGATCACTACTACATAGCCAAGGCGGTAGAGCTGGGTGTCATCACCGGAAACGAAGACGGTACCTTTAGTCCGGATGATTCCATTACCCGGGCTACCGCGGCAGCAATGCTTTGCCGAGCCATGGGGTGACACGGGTGCGCAAGGCCCATGAGCACATGGAGCTCTGTCAAAAAAGTCAGGTTAAACTATGTAAGAATTACCCCGGTTTTTGTCAAAAGACCATAAGCTTGGGGTGATTTTAACTTTTTCAACAATTGAAGTCCCCGACTCGGCAGGAGTCGGGGACTTCAATTTACTTCTCTTTTCTTTGCAGCTGAAGCCGGTCTGCAATCATGGCGATGAACTCACTATTGGTGGGCTTGCCCTTGGCGTTACTCACCGTGTAGCCAAAATACTTCTGCAGTGTCTCCAAATCGCCTCGATCCCAGGCCACTTCAATGGCGTGGCGGATAGCTCTCTCTACCCGGCTGGCGGTGGTGGAAAAACGCTTTGCTACCTCGGGATAGAGGACCTTGGTAACGGCGTTTATCACGTCCATGTCCTGTACGGCGATAATGATGGCTTCCCGAAGGTACTGGTAGCCCTTAATGTGGGCAGGGACGCCAATTTCATGAATGATAGCGGTAACAGTGCTCTCCAGACTCTGCTCCCGTGCCGAGGGGCGGGATACAGGCTCCTCATCGGTCTGACTTTGACCGGCCAGCTGGCGGATACGCTCCACCACGGTGGAAAGCTTAACGGGCTTCATCAAATAATAGTCCGCCCCGGCGGCAGCGGCGTGAGCTGCCATAGCGCCACCGGCAAAGCTGGAGACCATTAGGGTCTTGGGTCTGGGAGAAAGTGAGCCCAGCGCCCCTAAAACCTCCAGACCGTCCATGCGGGAAAGCACCAAGTCCATTACAATTACGTCGGGCTTTAATTCACGAGAGAGACGTACTACCTCTTGCCCGTCGCCGGTATCGGCGACAATTTCCATGTCAGCCTCCTCCGAAAGTGTATCTGCGACCAATTTGCGGAATTCTTCGCCAGCGTCAGCGACCAGTACCTTCTTCTTCGTCTCCATGTCCGCGTCCTTTCCAAGCTTTCGGCTTTGTAAAATCATGCCTGGCCAATGGCAATTTTTACCGGTTGCCTATAATTTACCATAATCAGACAGCGAACGCAAGAGGGAATTGACAAAAATTGGATAAATTTAACTCGACTTCTTTCGACCCTTAAAGTCGACAAACTACGACAGGTTGTCTGTCCGTTCGGCATTTGCCGCATGAATCATGTTTTCCGCCAAAATGCCGTAGCCACAGGTGGGGTCATTGACCAGCACGTGGGTGACGGCCCCTACCAGCTTCCCGTTTTGCAGAATGGGACTGCCGCTCATGCCCTGAACAATGCCTCCCGTCTCGGAAAGAAGGCGGGCATCGGTAACCTTAAGCATTAAATTGCGGGTATCATTTTGGTTTTCAGGGTAAATGCGGGTAATCTCTACCTCATATTCCTCTACCGTTGCCCCGGCAATATTGGAGAGAATGGTGGCTTTACCCACCTGCACCTCGTTTCTGGCGGCTACCGCCACAGGCTTTGCTCCGCCGGTCAGGCTCTGGTCGGCCAGCTCACCGAAAATGCCGCTCTTGGTATTGGCATAAAGCTCACCCATGTCCTGATTGACCTTAAATGCACCGTGGAGTTCACCCGGAGCGCCGCTGGCGCCCTTTT
This sequence comes from uncultured Pseudoflavonifractor sp., assembly GCA_964504285.1. Taxonomy (GTDB): domain Bacteria; phylum Bacillota; class Clostridia; order Oscillospirales; family Oscillospiraceae; genus Pseudoflavonifractor. The sequence continues at coordinate 8,826 of CAZDDZ010000019.1, read as the reverse complement.
TCACGTCGGTGACCTCGGCGTACATAATGGAGCCTGACTGAAGGGGCATGAGCAGGGCGGTGTCCACGTCGTTAATGCCGTGTCCCAGCGCCCCGAATACGCCACTCTGGGGGTCATAGAAGGTCATGGTTCCAATGCCCGCCATAGAGTCACGAATCCAGGCACCCAGCTTGTAGGCGCCGTCAGCGCTGCACTGTGCGGCTTGGGCGGTCATTTGCATCTGCTTGTCTCCCCGCATGGCGCGAATAGAAAGCTTATCTTCACCGATGGTTTGCAAAAGATCCTGAACCTCCTCGATGGAGTCTACTTCCTCGCTATTGATGTGCGTGATAATGTCCCCTTCCCGCAGGCCGCAGGCTCTGGCGGGAGCCTGAGCGCCGTCTGCGGTGGCGATTTCCGACAGACCAACCACCAGCACACCGTCGGAAAACATTTTAATGCCCACGGCGCGGCCCAGCGGAATAACCGTTTGCATCACGCTAGACGACGCCTGCGCTGCCGGGGCATATCCAAAACCCAGCGCGAAAATGAGCGCCAGACCAGCCGCCACCGACCGGGCCATGGGGCGCACGCCTTTTTTCTCCTCCTTCATATTTACCACCCCTATAAAAATTTTTTTAGCGTAGACGCGGTTTACGCCTTTTTTAATATGACCCTTTGACCGCAAAATAGAGCTGGCAGCATTGCCAATGAAACACACCTTTGGGTTGGAAAAAACATGAAACTTATGGGCCGCAGCATTTTTAAAAAAAACGCTGGAAAAAGTTTTGTAAGACGGCGGAGAAACGGCTTCAAAAATAAAATTCATAAAAAAGGATGCCCCAATAAAGCTATTCTTTGTGGGCAATGACAAAGAAAATAGCGGTAAAAAATGTGCTTGGGGAAAATGATAAAACTTTAACGAAAAACGGCTGCGTCTTTGGCGGTTTTGTGGCTTGATAAAACTTTAACGATATAGTATGATGACAACGTTAAAAACTTAACAAAAAAATCAAACCTACAATATGCGTCAAAACGCAGGAGGGAACGCTCATGGCTAAGACAGAAAAGCGCACCGCCGCCGACACAAACCCCGTTCTGGTGGACAGCATGGAATCCTTGGAAATCAGGCTTGCTGCCATGCGTAAGGCTCAGGGGATTTTTGCCACCTATACCCAGGAGCAGGTAGACCATATTTTCCGCGCTGCCGCCAGCGCCGCCGTGAAGCAGCGGCTTCCTCTGGCAAAGATGGCGGTTGCCGAGACCGGCATGGGCGTGGTAGAGGATAAGGTAATTAAAAACGACTATGCCTCCGAGCATATCTATAACGCTTACAAGGACACCAAAACATGCGGTGTTATTGAGGAAGATAAGCAGTACGGCATTCGCAAAATTGCCGAGCCTATCGGCCTGATTGCCGCAGTCATCCCCACCACCAACCCCACTTCCACCGCTATTTTCAAGTGCTTGCTGGCACTGAAAACCCGCAATGCCATCATCATCAGCCCTCACCCCCGCGCCAAGGGCTGCACCATCGAGGCAGCCCGTATCGTCCTGGAGGCAGCCGTCGCGGCAGGCGCACCGGAGGGAATCATCGGCTGGATTGACGTACCATCCCTGGAGCTGACCAACGCCGTCATGCAGAAGGCCGACATCATTCTGGCCACCGGCGGCCCTGCCATGGTCAAGGCGGCCTACTCCTCCGGCAAGCCCGCCCTGGGCGTTGGCCCGGGCAATACCCCTGTGGTCATCGACGAGTCCGCCGACGTGAAAATGGCGGTCAACTCCATCATCCTCTCCAAGACCTTTGATAACGGCATGATTTGCGCCAGCGAGCAGTCGGTCACTGCGCTGCCCGGCAATTACGACGCGGTTAAGGCCGAGTTTGCCGCCCGGGGCTGCTATTTCCTCAAGGGTGATGAGCTTGACAAGGTGCGTCAGATTATCCTGCTTAATGGTGCGGTCAACGCCAAAATTGTGGGTCAGAGCGCCCATAATATTGCCGCTCTTGCAGGCGTGAAGGTGCCCGAGGATGCCCGTATCCTCATCGGAGAGGTTGACTCGGTGGACATTTCCGAGCCATTTGCCCACGAAAAGCTCTCTCCTGTCCTTGCCATGTACAAGGCCAAGGATTACGCCGATGCGCTGGTCAAGGCCGAGCAGCTGGTGGCCGACGGCGGCTTCGGCCATACCGCCTCGCTCTACATCGACATGCGGGAAAAGGAAAAAATGGCTCAGTTTGAGCAGAAAATGAAGGCCTGCCGCATTGTCATTAACACCCCCAGCGCACAGGGCGGCATCGGCGATCTCTTTAACTTTAAGATGGCGCCCTCGCTGACCTTGGGCTGCGGCTCTTGGGGCGGCAACTCGGTCTCCGAGAATGTAGGGGTTAAGCACCTGATCAATATTAAAACCGTGGCCGAGCGGAGGGAGAATATGCTCTGGATGCGCACACCGGAAAAGGTTTACTTTAAGAAGGGCTGCCTGCCTGTGGCACTTAAGGAGCTCAAAGAGGTCATGAACAAACAGCGGGCCTTTATCGTCACCGACTCCTTCCTCTATCAGAACGGGTATACCAAGGCCATTACCGACCGCTTGGACGAGATGGGTATTACCTATACCGTGTTCTCGGATGTACAGCCCGATCCCACGCTGGCAAACGCCCAGGCGGGTGCAAAGGCCATGCGCGCCTTTAATCCGGACGTGATTATCGCCATGGGCGGCGGTTCTGCCATGGACGCGGGCAAGATTATGTGGGTCATGTACGAGCATCCGGAGGAAGACTTTGCCGACATGGCCATGCGCTATATCGACATTCGCAAGAAGGTCTACACATTCCCCAAGATGGGCGGTAAGGCCAGCTTTATCGCGGTACCAACCTCCTCCGGCACCGGCAGCGAGGTAACTCCCTTCGCCGTTATTACCGACCAGGAGACCGGCGTGAAGTACCCCATCACTGACTATGAGCTTATGCCCACCATGGCCATTGTGGATGTGGATAACATGATGAGCCAGCCCAAGGGTCTCACCAGCTCCTCCGGTATCGACGTGCTTACCCACGCGCTGGAGGCCTACGCCTCCATGCTGGCCAGCGATTATACCGATGGTCTGGCCCTCAAGGCTATGAAAAATGTGTTTGACTATCTTCCCGCAGCCTACAACGATGGCACAGACCTGACTGCCCGCGCCAAGATGGCCGACGCCTCCTGCATGGCGGGTATGGCCTTTGCCAACGCCTTCCTGGGCGTGTGCCACTCCATGGCTCATAAGCTGGGCGCGCACCATCACATTCCCCACGGTATTGCCAATGCGCTGCTGATTTCTCTGGTGGTGGAGTTTAACGCCAGCGAGGCTCCTGTCAAGATGGGTACCTTTTCCCAGTATCAGTACCCCCATACTCTGGAGCGGTACTGCGAGTGCGCGCATTACTGCGGTGTGGTGGGCAAGGATAACCAGGACACCCTAAAGAAGTTCATTGCCAAAATTGAGGAGCTGAAGGCTGCCGTCGGCATTAAGAAAACCATTGCTGAGTACGGCGTGAAGGAGGAGGACTTCCTTGCCACGCTGGACGAGATGGTGGAGAGCGCCTTCGACGACCAGTGCACCGGCGCTAACCCTCGCTACCCCCTCTTGAGAGAAATTAAGCAGATGTACCGCAAGGCTTATTACGGGAAATAAGAAATAAAATTAGTTACAATGCGCCGGGCTTTTGCCCGGCGCATTGTAATTTCAGGCTGTCGACAAAGTCGCCAGCCTGAAGCCGATTTTGGCAAAATGCCGAAATCGGTCGCCCACGGGCGGGTTCCTGCACGTGAAAGCGGGGGCTCCGCCCCCTTTTCACACTATCCCCCCGCTCAAAAACCTCTGCCTTTGCCGCAATGTGCTCCGTTTTTTTAAGGTACTCCCTACTTGACAGGCTAGCTTCTATATGCTATCTTATAAACAATAATAATTATCAATAAGGAGAGCGCTATATGGAACCAATTTTATGGGCGGCCGGGGGTACCGGCTTTACCTTTTTAATGACAGCGTTAGGTGCGTCATTGGTATTTTTCTTTAAGAAGCAGACCACAGCCACAGCCCAGCGGATACTGCTGGGCTTTGCGGCAGGAGTAATGATTGCCGCGTCGGTCTGGTCGCTGCTCATTCCCGCGATTGAGGAGGCCGAGGCGGCGGGGATGAAGGGCTGGATTCCGGCGGCAGGGGGCTTTATCGTGGGTGTAGCCTTTTTGATGGCTTTGGACGGACTGCTGCCTCACCTGCACCCCGGCGCGAAAAAGCCGGAGGGCGTGAAATCCAAAATGAAGCGCACAAGCCTGCTGGTTTTCGCCGTTACCCTCCACAATATTCCGGAGGGGATGGCGGTGGGCCTTTCCTTCGCGCTGGCGGCACAGCACGGCAATGACCCGGCCCTCTATGCCGGTGCCATGGCCCTTGCTATTGGCATGGGCATTCAGAACTTTCCTGAGGGCGCCGCCATCTCCCTGCCACTGCGGCAGGAGGGGATGAGTCGCACCAAGGCATTTTTCTGCGGTGCGGCCTCCGGTGCGGTGGAGCCGATTTTCGGCATTCTCACCGTGCTCATTGCGGGGAGTATCGCTCCCTTGATGCCGTGGCTCCTCTCCTTTGCCGCAGGTGCGATGATTTATGTGGTGGTAGAGGAATTAATTCCAGAGGCTCATTTGGGCGAGCACTCCCACATCGGCACCCTAGGCGTTATGGCGGGCTTTTTAGTAATGATGGTTTTGGATGTTGCATTGGGATAAAAAAACGGATTTCTCATCGGCCCAAGGGCTGACGGGAAATCCGTTTTTTAATTATCGCTTTCGTACCATGTATCCAAACACCGTTCCGCAGGCGCCGCCCACCAGGTGCATAAAATTAGCCACGTTGCTCTTGATAAAAAAGATGGCATAGACCTCTTTGCCCAAATAGAGAATAGCCACCAGAATAAGGGTGAGGGGAATAGATCCGCTTTTCATGCCTGCCAGGGAAGAGAGCATAATGAGCATAAATACGATGCCGCTGGCGCCCAACAGTGCCGTGCCAGGGAATAGGAAGCACTGGAGCAGGCCGGAAATGACGGCGGTGGCCAGAATACCGAACAGAAGGGTACGGCTGCCATACCGTTCCTCCAGCGGAGGGCCAACCACCAGCAGAAGCACCATGTTTCCGGTAAAATGATTCCAGTCCGCATGACCCAGTACATGGCCGAACAGTCGCACAAAGTAGAAGGGGGAAACCTGGGACTGATACACCGAAAAGAAGCTGCGGGTAGTCTGCCCCCCTGTGACAATACCCAGCACCAGCACCGCTAGGGAGAGAAAGAAAAAGGATAAAATAACAGGGGAATTGTAGTGGAGCTTTTTCATAAAGCCCTCCCAAAAGAAAATATAGGGGCAGGCCTATGGCCTGCCCCTATATTTTACACTACTTTCACATAATGGGCAATAGCGTCCCGCAGGAAGGCGGCACAGCCGGGAACCCTGCCGTCGTAGTAGGCGGTAAACCGCTGGTCGGCCACATACATTTCGCCCAGACCCGCGTGGGCCTCCGGGGAGTAGCTGGGCCAGGTAAAGCCCAGCCAGCGGCGGTGAAGCCCCGCGATGGCAAGGCCTTCCTCACTGGCGGCGTTAAATCCCTGAGTAACCGCTGCCTCCAGGCGAGACTGGATTTCGGCGGCAATGGTGTTCATTTCGTCAAACTGTGCCTGGGTAAGGTTCTCAAACATTTTATTGCTTTCGTCTACGGTGTCTTTGCCGTATTTTTGGCGGATTTCAGTGCCGTATGCTTCCTCATTCTCACGGAGAGCCTGGGCCTTGAAGCCCTCAAATTTTTTGCTGTCGGACATATTATCGTCCTCCTTTAATGTATTCTGCACGGTCAGAATAAGGGAATCCAGCCGGTCACGGCGTGCCTGCAACGCGGAAAGGTGGCTCTGCAGCGCCCCTTTTCGGTCAAAGCACGGGTCATCCAGCAGCTGGCGGATATGACCCAGCTCCAGCCCCAACTCCCGGTAGAACAAAATGTGCTGGAGTCGATCCACCTCGGCCTTTGCGTAGAGCCGATACCCTGCGTCAGTGGTGCGGCAGGGCTTGAGCAGACGCTCCTTGTCGTACCAGCGCAGGGTGCGGGTGGTCACGCCCGCCAGTTCCGCCAGTTCCTTAATGGTGTATTCCATGTTGTTTCCCTCCTGACAAATACGAGTATAAACCTTGACGTTGCGTCAAAGTCAAGGATAAAATAAAAAAGGTTGCCACGCCATCGTGTACGATGGTGTGGCAACCCGATTGTCCCTTAGCGTCTCCGCCCGCTGTAATTGCCCCGAGTACGTCCGTTGCTGCGTCTGCGGCGTTTGCCAAAGACCAGAAAACGGAGTACCAGAGCCAGAATCAGGAGAAGCACCAGCACCAGTACCAGTTTGACCCAGGTCTGGGCAAAAAATGTTTGAATCCGGTTGATGGTGTAGAGAAATTCGCTTCGCTCCACGTCGGCTACCGCAACCAGATCCAGGGTGCCGTAGGTTTTCCCTTGGTAGGTTACGGTGACCTTGCCCAGCACCTGCCCCTTTTTAACCGGGGCCTCCAGGCTTTCGTGGAAGGACTCAACCTTCCGTTCAAAGTCCGCTGCATTCCAGTCTGTGGGGATGGTGGCTTCGATAACGCCCTTGGGCTCGGCTACCACCTTATCGGCCTGCTCGGACAGGGTGACATCCACAGTGAGCAGGGGATTGGTACCGTCCAGAATGGTGCGGCGGGAGAAGTTAGAAAAGCCCCACTCCAAAAGCCGCTTGCTCTCGGTAAAATAAGTAAAGCCCTCGCTGCCTGTGGTGCCGGGTACCCGCTCACAGCCCAGAACCACGGCGATAAGGGAGCGGCCGTCCTTGCTGGCTGAGGAGGCCAGACAGTAACCGGCCTCGTTGGTGAAGCCGGTCTTGATGCCGGTGGCGTACTGGTAGAGGTAGCCAGTCCGGTTAAAGTTAGAAATCAGAGCATTGGTGTCGTGCAGGGTGCGCTCTCCGGTAATGTTGGTTGCGGCCACGGTATAGCTTTTGGAGGTTACCATCTCCCGAAAAAGGGGATACTTCATGGCTTCGTTGCAAATGAGGTAGATGTCGTAGGCGGTGGTGTAGTGATTATCGTCATGCAGGCCGTGGGGATTTGTAAAGTTGGTATTTTCGCACCCCAGCTCGGCGGCCCGCTGGGTCATAAGCTCGGCAAAGGCGGTAATGGAGCCGGAAATAGTCTCGGCCAGAATGTTGCAGGCTTCGTTGGCCGAGGGAATCAGGGCACAGGCCAGCATATCCCGCAGGGGCATGGTCTCGCCTACCTTGATGTTCTGGGTGGAGGCCCCCGCAATCATCTTGTCGTTAACCGTGTTGCTGGCGGTGATAGGCTGATCCAGCGTCAGCTCGCCACGCTCAATGGCTTCAATCACCAGCAGAGCCGTCATAACCTTGGTAATGCTGGCGGGGTACATTTTTTCGTGGGCATTCTGCTCGTACAAAATTTCACCGTAGGCGGTGTCCACCAAAATAGCGGATTTGCCGTTGATGTGCATGTCGCTCACCGAGTCGGCTTTTGCCGGCGTGAAGGAGGTTAGCAGGCCGGTCAGAACAGTGAAGGCAAGAAACAAAGAAAGGACACGATTTTTTTTCATAGGAAACTCCCGCAATCTATGTTATAATTTTTTCAAAATGATTATATCAAAACAGGACAGGCCGCGCAACCGGAAAGGTGGTTACAAATTAGTGAAGATTTCAAAGTTGGAGCTTGTGACCCTGCTCTTGGCTGCCGCCTTTGTGGCCTTTGCCGGCGGCTGGTTTCTGCGGGGGGGCACTTCTGCCCGCCCTATTTTAGTAGAGACCGAGCGTACCCTGGTACCCGTGCAAAATACGCCCGTTGTCCTTCCGCCCCCTACTCCATCGGAGAAGAAAATGGTGAATATTAACACCGCCACTGCCGAGGAGCTTATGGAACTGCCCGGTATCGGAGCCAAACGGGCGGCAGACATTGTGGCCTACCGAGAGGAAAACGGCGATTTTCGCATCCGGGAGGATATTACCAAGGTCTCCGGCATTGGAGAGAGTACCCTGGCAGGATTGATTGATTTTATCACGACAGGAGAATAGTATGAAAATCTTAGTGGTAGACGACGAAAAGGTTTTAGTGAAGGGTATCAAATTTAACCTAGAGAGTGAGGGCTATCAGGTGGAGACCGGCTATGACGGGGAGGAAGCTGTGGAGCTTGCCCGCAACGGAGCCTTCGACCTGATTATCCTCGACCTGATGATGCCGAAAATTGACGGACTTCAGGCCTGCATGCGGATTCGGGAGTTTTCCACGGTGCCCATTATTATGCTTACCGCCCGCAGTGAGGATACGGACAAAATCATCGGCTTTGAGTACGGAGCCGATGACTATATTACGAAACCCTTTAATATTCTGGAGCTGAAGGCGCGGGTGCGTGCCCTTCTTCGCCGGGCGGGTACGGTAGCCCAGAAGGGGAAATATGCACGGCTCACCGCCGGACATATTACCATCGATGCCGACGAGCGGGCGGCCTGGAAGGACGATGCGGTGGTGGAGCTCACCGCCAAGGAGTTTGACCTGATCGAGCTGCTTATGCACAACCCGGGAAGAGTGTACAGCCGTGAAAATCTCTTGAATGTGGTCTGGGGCTATGAGTACATGGGCGACTACCGCACGGTGGATGTCCATGTCCGCCGTCTCCGTGAAAAGCTGGAGCTAGACCCGGCAAATCCCGAGTACATCCTCACCAAATGGGGCGTGGGGTATTACTTTAAAAATAATTAAGCTCTATAATCAGAGGCGGCGTACGGTTCAT
>CAZDDZ010000018.1:28350-35286 GCA_964504285.1 uncultured Pseudoflavonifractor sp. | reverse complement strand
AACAAACAGCTACCTTTATTCATCATCCGAATACCAGTTCGTATTCGTGTTTTCTGGTGCGCGAGGCGGGAGTCGAACCCGCACGTCCTTGCGAACACTGGCACCTGAAGCCAGCGAGTCTACCAATTCCACCACTCGCGCATGTGGTTTGCGCCTGACGCTTACTGTTCAGCGCAAGTGATATGATACCACGACGCAGGGCGGCTGTCAACCCTTTTTTCGCCTTCTTTTATAAAATAACGAAAGATAAAACGGACATAATATAAAACGAAGGAGTGAGTCAATATGAACGGGAATACGGAGCTTTTAAATTTTATTTACCAGAATGCCCAGATGGGCACGGTAACCATTCACCAGCTGACGGGCTTAGTATCGGACAACGACTTTAAAACCCATCTGGAGGCCCAATTGGAGGGCTACCGGGATATGGAGCGGGAAGCGGTCAAGCTTTTAGAGAAAAACGGCTGTGATGAAAAGGGACTGTCCGCCTTTGAGAAAATCAGAACCTACCTGATGATTGACCTGCAGACCATCACTGATAAGTCTGCCTCTCATGTGGCGGAAATGATGATAATCGGCAGCAACATGGGAGTTATTAACGCCATTAAAAACCTGCGCAAATATAAGGATGCCGAGCACGACATTAAGGTGCTCATGGAGCGCTTGCAGCGCTTTGAGGAACGAAATGTAGAACAGCTCAAAAAATTTCTATAAATGCAAGGCGCAATGTACCGGCAGTACATTGCGCCTTGCATTTATATCAATAATCCTCTACGTCAAACACGCAGCCCGTGCGATAGAACCGGCGGTCGGCCTCGGTAATTTCGCGAATAACCCGGCAGGGGTTGCCCACTGCCAGGGAATTGGGAGGAACGTCCCTAGTAACCACGCTTCCCGCGCCAATGACGCAATTGTCCCCGATGGTAACGCCGGGGGTGACCACTACATTGCCGCCCAGCCAGACGTTGTTGCCGATGGTAATGGGCTGGCCAAACTCATACCCGGAGTTGCGGGAGTCGGGGTGAAGGGGATGGCCTGCGGTATAGAGAGAGACGTTGGGGGCAATCATCACATGATTGCCGATGGTTACCTTGGCAATGTCCAGAATGGTCAGGTTGTAGTTGGCGTAAAAGGTGTCCCCCACCTCAATATTCCAACCGTAGTCGCAGCGGAAGGGGAACTCAATCCAGGGATCCTTGCCGCACTTGCCCAAGAGCTTATTAATTAGAGCTTCCTTTTCGTCCTCGGCCTCGGGGGGCAGGGAATTAAAGCGGTGGAGGAGCTGCTTGCAGGCAAGCCGATCTTCGGCAAGACCGTCCAGCCAGGGCTTGTAGGGCAGACCTAAAACCATGCGTTCCTTGTGATTCATAATTTGTAATCCTACCTTTCGGTTTCCTCAGTTCTGCCGGCACTACGCTGGCCCGGCTAATTATTGTTCCGCCAGCCCGGCTATCTGCGCTAAGAGAGCCTTGGCGGTATGGGAGAGATAGTGACCCTTTTTAGAAATTACGTAAATGTCCCAGGAAAGCTCGGGCTCTGAAAAAGGCAGATTCACCAGCTTCCGGCCGCTGGACTTTTGCGGATCGCGCAGGAAGGATACGCCGATGCCAACCCCCAGATTGTCCTCCAAAAGCCGGAGCCAGCGTATCTCGTCTGGGGAGGTGAGCGCATAAGTAAGCGGTACGCCCTGCCGTCGGGCGCAGTCCTCAATAAGCTGATAAACCTTATAATAAGGTGATTTCGTTACCAGGGGCTCTCCTGCTAAATCGGCAATGGAGAGCGACGCTCGGCTGGCGAAGGGATGCTGGGGATGCACCACGGCGCACAGGTGATAGTGACGTAGTCGGGTGTACTCAAATTCCTCTGGGGGCTGGGGAATACCGATGGAAAAACCAATGTCGGCAGTTTCCCGGCGCACCGCGTCCTCGGCCAGCAGGTCGGGCAGCTCCACCACATCCAGCACCACGCCGGGATAGGCTGATTCAAATTCGTGGAGGCTTTCCAGGGATAGCGCGTTGGGTACGCCGTGGCTAAAGGCGAGCCGCACCCGGCCTTTTTCCTGGGCGCTGATTTGCGCCAGACGGCGCGTCATGCCCTCGTAGTCGGATATCAGGCGGCGAACCTCTGTAAGGGTGGTCTTGCCGAAGGGGGTGAGCACTAACGCGCCCCGCTCCCGAAAAAAGAGGGGAGCGTCCAGTTCCTCCTCCAACTTACGGATAGATTTGCTCAGTGCCTGAGGGGTGAGAAAAAGTCTTTCGGCAGCAGCCGAGATGCTGCCTGCCTCCTCCACGGCAATGAGATATTGCATTTGGCGCAGTTCCATGAAAACCTCCAGGAGCGTCTTTAGAGCGTATCGGATCAGTACCCGCAACTTTTATTTGCAGGTCGTGAACAAAGGGTTGCTTGCTTTGTAAATATTTTAACAAATATAATGAAGAAAGAAAAGGGGCGAATACCGCCTTTTTAAAAAGTTTTAGGAGGAAAAATCATGAAGAAGCTGCGCTCTCTTGCAGCGCTGTGCCTTTGCGGCGCCCTGACCCTCGGTCTGGCCGCCTGTGGCAAAGGCAGCGCCACGCCCAGCACCACCCCTGAAAGCAAGACCTACACTGCTACGGCCCCCGGATACGGAGGGGATGTAACCGTTACTCTGACACTGGCCGGCACTGTCGTCCAGTCCCTTAATGCCGCAGGTGCCGATGAGACCGCCGCTATTGGCGGGGCCGCCATCACCACTCTGAACGAAGCATTTGCCGCATTGGCAGGTACCGAGCTGGCCAAGCTGTCCACCGACAGTGTGGACGCCGTTTCGGGCGCCACGGTTACCTCCACCGCGGTGAAGGGGGCGCTGAAAAGCGCCATTAATCAGGCCAACGGTATTACCGAGAGCGAAAAGGCTCCCGTGGCCGACTCTGTGGCCACCTATCAGGCTCCCGGCAACAGTGTGACCACCCTTGTCTCGGTAGAGGTTAGCCTGAAAGATGGCAAAATTGCCGCCATCAACGTTGGTGAAAATGCCGAGACGCCGTCCATTCTCCAGACCGTGACAGAGAATCTGATTCCCCGCATTCTGGAGAGCCAGTCCATCGGCGTGGACAGCATTTCGGGAGCTACCGTTACCTCTAATGCCGTAAAGGACGCGGTGGCTCAGGCCATTGACGCAAACGGTGGCGACAGCGCCCAGTGGCGTACCGCCCCGGAGAAGAAGAATGACACCGTAAAGCTGGAGGGCTACGATGTAATCGTGGTTGGTTTGGGCGGTTCGGGCGTGACCTCCTACATCAGCGCCGCCGAAAACGGCGCTACCGTCTTTGGCATGGACACCGCCGCCAAAATCGGCGGTACCTCCTCCAACGTCTCCGGCCCGATGGCCATTAATCCCCAGACCAAGATGGACGCACAGAACGACGGCGCCAAGTTCCTGGAGGAGGAGGATCTCATCGCCGACTGGCTGGACTACTGCAAGGGCGATGCCAAGGAGGGCCTGGTGCGTGAGTTCGTCACCGAGTCGGGTGAGACCATGGACTGGCTGATTAACAGCTACGGCTTTGAGTTTGCCGACATCAAGGCATTCTTCCACCCCAAAATGTGGCCGGTGTGGGCCACCTATGTGGGCGACAAGACCACCATGTTTACCAGTGCCGTTAACAAGGCAAAGGCCATGAATGAAAAGAATGACTACATGCTGGAGCTGACTGCTACCGCGCTTATTACAGACGGCGGCAAGATTGTCGGCGTGAAGGCGACTTCTTATGACGGTACTGCCTACGAGGTCTATGGCGACAGTGTAATACTCGCCACCGGCGGCTTTATGGGCAACAGCCAGATGACCGAACAGTATCTGGGCGGCACCTTTTCAGCAGAGGCCATGCTTCAGAATGATGGCGCGGGTGTAAGCATGGCTTTGGCGCAGGGCGCGGGCACCTATAACATCGATATGCCTGCCATGGTGCATATCGCGCAGACAAAAACCATTATTAAGACTAATGAGCTTACCCCTGACCAGAAGGCAGTTCTTTCGGCTATGGTGCTTACTCCGGAGAGCATGATTGTGGGCACCGACGGCGTGCGCTTTATGAGCGAGTCGGGCAACATCGCCTTTGATAACTGGAAGGGCGGCGACACGTACTACGCAATTTACAGCCAGGCACAGATGGACAGTTTTAAGACCAAGGGTATGATTGCTCCTGCCGCGCCCATGTTCCTGAATCAGGGCGGCAAGATCGAGGCAGGTACTCCCATTGCCGACCTGGACGCCATCTTGGCCGTAGGCGAGCAATACGGCATTGTGGTCAAGGGCGATACCATGGAGGACCTTGCCGCTAAGCTGGGGGTAGATGCCGCCGGTCTGACCACTTCTGCCAACGACTACACCGATTATGCAAGCGGTACCGCCGCAGACCCCTTCGGCAAGGACACCTCCCTCATGTCCTCTCTGGCCGAGGGCCCCTACTACGCTGTGGTGGGCGCGGGCTATTACTACGGCACCTGCGGCGGGTTGGATATTGACGAGAGCTGCCGGGTGCTCAAGACCGACGGCAGTGCCTTTGAAAATCTGTTTGCCGTGGGTCAGGACTCTATGGGCGTCCTGTTCTCCAACCAGGTTCCCTACGTCACTTATGGTGGTGCGGCCCAGGGCTGGGTCATTACCTCCGGCCGTCTGGCGGGTGCCAACGCAGCTGCGGCTTACGCAAACTAAATGAGAAAAAATCCACAGAGACGGCCTGCAAAAGGCCGTCTCTGTGGATTTTTTAACAGTAAAAATTTTCAAAAAGGGCTGGGAATTTAAAAAAAGGATGGTACAATGAAGAGGACAAAGGGCATGTCAAAGGCACAGACCCCAAAGTGTGCGAGACAGCCCAGAATAAAACTTTTTTAGGAGGAACCGTATGAATAACCAGACTGCCGCTCCCAGCCTGCGCTATTTGCAGATGCTCTCCCGCCAGTACCCCACCGTACAGGCCGCCAGCAGCGAGATCATTAACCTCCAGGCCATTCTCAACCTGCCCAAGGGCACCGAGCACTTTATCTCCGACATTCACGGCGAGTACGAGGCCTTTGTCCATATCCTCAACTCGGCCTCCGGCGTAGTGCGGGAGAAGGTAGATCAGCTCTTTGCCCCCACACTCTCTAAGTCCGACCGGGATCAGCTGGTTACCCTCATCTACTACCCCGCTGAAAAACTGGAGGAGATCGCCCGGGAGAGCGAGGATATGGAGGAGTGGTACCGTATCGTCCTCCACCGGCTCATTGACGTGTGCCGTCTGATTACCTCTAAGTACACCCGAAGCAAAGTGCGTAAGGCAATGCCCAAGGAGTACGCCTACATCATTGATGAGCTGTTAAATTCAAACTACGAGTTCCATAACAAGCGGGAGTATTACGAAAATATCATCTCCACCATCATTGACATCGACCGGGCAGCCGACTTTGTAATTGCTGTGTGCGAGCTGATTAAGCGCATGGTGGCCGACCATCTCCATGTGGTTGGCGACGTATTTGACCGGGGCCCCCGGGCCGACATTATTATGGACTCTCTGCTGGATTACCACTCGGTGGATATTCAGTGGGGCAATCACGATGTGCTGTGGATGGGCGCCGCCACCGGCAGCCGTACGCTGGTGGCAACCGTGCTCTCCAACTCCATCCACTACAACAATCTGGAGGTCATTGAAACGGGCTACGGTATTTCCCTGCGCCCGCTGGCCATTTTCGCCAATGAGGTCTACCGGAACACCGACTGCACCCGTTTTGCCGCCAAAATTGCCGATGACAACATGAAGTACAACGAAAAGGATATTCTCTTGGCCGCGAAAATGCACAAGGCCATTACTGTCATCCTCTTTAAGCTGGAGGGGCAGAAAATCATGCGCAACCCCGGCTTTGGTATGGAAAACCGTCTGCTGCTGGACAAAATTGACTACGAAAACCAGTCCATTCAGATTGACGGCAAAACCTATCACCTGGAGGATACCGACTTTCCCACGGTAGACCGCAACGATCCCTATACCCTCTCACCCGAGGAGGACGAGGTGATTGCCCAGCTTACCGCCTCCTTCCAGCACAGCGAAAAGCTCCAGCGCCATGTGCGCTTCCTCTACTCCAAGGGGGGGCTCTACAAGGTCTATAACGGCAACCTCCTGCTCCACGGCTGTGTGCCCATGACGGTGGACGGCGGGCTGACTGAGTTTACCATCGGCAGCAAGAAGCCCCTCTCCGGACGCGCCTTCTTAGACCACGCAGATCTGGTGGCCCGACAGGGCTATTATGCAAAGCCCGGCACCCCTGAGCGGCAGTTCGGCATGGACTTTTTGTGGTTCCTCTGGGCGGGAAAAGACTCCCCTCTCTTTGGGCGGGATCGCATGACCACCTTTGAGCGGCGGCTTATTAAGGATGAGGACTCCTGGGTAGAAGCCAAGAACTCCTACTACAAGCACTACAACGACCCTGCCGTCTGTGAGCGGCTGCTGGCCGAGTTTGGCCTGGAGGGCCCCCACTGCCATATTATTAACGGCCATATGCCGGTCAAGAGTAAGAAGGGGGAGAGCCCCGTCAAGGGCGGCGGCAAGCTCATTGTCATCGACGGCGGCTTCTGCCGTGCCTATCAGCCGACGACCGGCATCGCCGGGTATACCCTGATTTACAATTCCGGATGTATGCGCATTGTCTCTCACAAGCCATTTGACGGCAAGGGAAAGGCCATTTCGTCTAACCATGATATTTCCTCCAGCTCGGTGGTGTTTGAGCGTATGGACAGCACCATTAAGATTGCCGAAACCGACATCGGCAACGAGCTCCAGCGTCAGGTGGAGGACTTGAAGGCACTTCTGCGGGCGTATAAATCTGGCGCGGTGAAGGAAGACCATAAGCGCTGAGCCGTCGAACAGGGGTGATAAGTTAGCCCGGAGACGAAAAAACAGGTTGTGCGTCTGGCGCAAG
>CAZDDZ010000018.1:0-28250 GCA_964504285.1 uncultured Pseudoflavonifractor sp. | reverse complement strand
GATAAGTTAGCCCGGAGACGAAAAAACAGGTTGTGCGTCTGGCGCAAGTAATTAGATTTTTTTGCCCAGGCGGGTCGACCTAAGGTCGAAAAAACACGACTTTTCTACATTGTATTCCATATTCTCTTGTTTTATCCTAAGATTGTGGAAAATACCACAACAGATAGCCAGGGAAGGATCATTTCCCGGGCCAAGGAGAGAATGAGATGGAAATGCAAATTCTGTATCGCAAAGAATATTCCGCGCTGCCTAACCTTCAGGCGAGCAGGAGCGTCCAGTACATCCTCACCCGCGGCGTTGCGGAGGGGTGCCCCATCTATGGCGTACAGATTACCGAGCTGGGGGCAGATTGGATGGAACATGGCGAGTATTACCCGCTGACTGTTTCCCGCACGGAGGCAGAACAGGTGCTTACTTATCTATTTGAAAATGCGGTATCGGCCAGCCACTGCCAGGCAGTGGTGAGCGATTTGGCCACCGTTCTGGACGGGAGCGAGTGTAATGGAGAGACAGCCCATCCGGCTCTTGATTGCGGATGACAACCTGGAAATCTGTGATATTTTGGAGCACTTTTTTGAGCTTACCGACGAGGTAACAGTCTGCGGTGTGGCTCACGACGGGGAGGAGACTCTCTTTCTCATTGCCCAGCATCGGCCCGACGTAGTGCTGCTGGATTTAATTATGCCAAAGACCGACGGACTCTCCGTACTGGAGCAGCTGATGCATATGGATATGCCGGCAAAGCCACGGGTCATTGTGGCTTCCGCTGTGGGGCAGGAGGGCTTTACCCGTGCCGCCTTGGAGCGGGGAGCCGACTACTACATGATTAAGCCCTATGATCTGACCGACCTCTTGTCCAGGGTTTGTCTGGTGGCTTCTCTGGCGCGGACAGATTCTGCTCCCAGCCCATCCACATCTCCGGCTCATCACGTCACGGTCACCACCGGAGACACAAATGCGGCGATTGCCAAGACCGTACTGGATTTGGGCTTTTCACCCCATATGCGCGGGTACCAGTACACCGTGGCGGCGGTTGCCATGCTTCTGCGGGAAAACCGCCCCTGTTCCATTGTAAAAGAGGTTTATGCCGGGCTGGCGCTGGAATACGGCACGACCACCGAGTGCGTGGAGGCCGCCATCCGCAAGGCGCTTCGTCAGGCGTGGTGCGTAGAGCCGTCACCACTGCGTGCCTTTGTGGGCGGTGAGGGCGGCGCTGATCAACCGCCCCCTGCCAACGGACGATTTCTGACCGGGCTGGCGCAGCATATTCGCCTGGAGCCGACGGGGAACGGACGATGAAAAAAAAGAGCGTGCTGCTGGACAGACTTCGGCTGTCCCCCGACCGTTTTTATAGCCAAAGCCAGCGGGTGGGCGGCGTGGGCACCTGGATTTACATCTGTGGTACGGGTGAATACTGGTGGTCTCCTGCCGCATACACCCTTTATGGCCTGCCCAAGACCTCCTGCTCCCGGCAGGATGGATTTATGAGCAGCATCATACCGGAGGACAGGCCCGGTGTGGAAGAGGCCTTTCGCGGGCTTCTTCGGGGCGAGCCCTACCGCGTGACTTACCGGGCCCAGGTTCGGGGTAAACAGAAGTGGCTGGAGCAAAAGGGACGGCTGTACAGTGGACCCAAGCACCCTGTTCCCTATGTAATGGGCATGGTGCGGGATGTGACCGATCTCAAGACCGAGCAGCTGCGTCTGGAGAACAAACGAGCCAATTTTGCCGCCATTACCGACTACCTGGCAGAAACCACCGATACCACCGACCTTAAGGCCATTGTTGCCAGCGTGAAAAGCACCCTGCGGCGGCGGTTGGAAGTAATAGCGATTTCTGTTTTTGTAAAGCGGGGGGATGAGGTAGAGCGGGTTAGCCCGGAGGGTGACCCGCTGCCTGCCTTTTTGTTTCAGGATGTCCGAGATTTTATTGGATACCGGGCGGCTCAAAGCGGAAAATTTCAATCCTGCCTGATTGCCGACTATCCCAACCGATTGGGGCGGGAGACCCTGGAGACCGCCGGAGGAAAGCGGATATTTGCCGTGCCCATACGCCATGGCAAGGCGGTCATCGGTGCGCTATCGGTGGTGCTAAAGAAGGAAGAAAAGCTCACCGGGGAGGAGCGGGAGTTCTACCGCACCATCTGCGGTCATCTCTCGAACCAACTGAACAGCGCACTCCTATACGAGCAGCTTACCCGTGAGCTGGCCCTCCGCACTCGCCTGGAGAGTGATCGGGATGTGATTTTTAACGAGAGTGTGGACTTTATCTCCATCATCGATAAGGACGGTGCATTTCTTCAAATTAACCCGGCCTTTGCCCGGCGGCTGGGATTTTCGCCGGAGGGACTGGTGGGTCGCTCTGTCTTTGACTTCATTCACCCGGACGATCGCCCATTTGCCCGCTATACCTTTGACCAGCTGCCCAAGCGCAAGGTGATTCGCGGCTTTTACAACCGCTTTCTCTGCCGGGACGAAGAAATCGGCTATTTGGAAAATAACCTTAAGTATATGGATGAAACGGGTAATACCATCGCCATTGCCCGGGATGTAACAAATCTCCGGGAGGCCGAGGCTCGCAACACCGACCTGGAGCAGTCCATTGCCATGGAGAAGATGAAAAGCGACTTCTTTTCCAGCCTGTCCCATGAGTTTAAAACACCCCTTAACATTATTCTTTCCTCTCTGGATCTCATGCGTATGAAGCAGGAGCGGGAGGACAAGGTGCATTTTCAGGAGACCTATGAGAAGTTCTTCGACTACGCCTATCAGAACTGCTACCGCCTGCTGCGTTTAAGCTCTAATTTGCTGGATTCCAGCCGTATTGATACCCAGTTTCTCTGCCTGGAACCGGTGGACAGGGAGCTTGTAACCCTGCTTGGGGATATTGTGGAGTCGGCTCAGTGCTATGCACAGGAGCGGGATATTGCACTCACGTTTACCTGCCGTTTGGCGGGCGAGGCATGGGCCCGCTGCGATGAGGGTGGTTTAGACCGGATTGTGCTGAACCTGCTCTCTAACGCCATTAAGCATACACCGGCAGGGGGGCACATTTCGGTGGAGCTGGAGTCGGCGGGCGGCTTTTACAAGGTGACTGTGACCGACGACGGCAGCGGCATTTCACCCGATTTCCTGCCACATATCTTTGATAAGTTCCGTACCGAGCGCACCGGCCTGTCTGAGCGGCAGGGGGGCAGCGGCATCGGCCTCTTTCTGGTCAAGTCCATGGTGGCGCTTCATGGCGGCACTGTTTGGGCAGAGAGCACTCCGGGAAAGGGCAGTCGATTTTCCTTCACCCTTCCCAAGGGCTGCTGTGCCGCCGAGAGCGGGAGCGCCGAGACCTGCTTCGGGGGCGAGAGCTACCGAGTCAGAGCCAAGCTGGAGCTTTCAGATTTAGATTAGAGCCTTTCTGAAACGTCCGTGCATCGGTCGTTCAGACAAAAGTCTCGCCATGCTGCGCCGGTTTTCCTTGAAATTTGCCTAGGATTCCTGCCGAAAACGGCTTGCATGACAAGATTTTGTTCCAAATTCCGGACACAGCGACTTTTCAGTAACACTCTAGTGAGTAGAAAAACCTTTTAAAGAGTGCCAATAAAAAACTGAGGACGAGCCATATGGCTCGTCCTCAGTTTTTATATCTCGTTTAAAATGTGTTCCTTTACCTTTAAAAAGGTCTCCTCGGAGACATCGTGCTCAATACGGCAGGCATCTTCGGCCGCGGTTTCGGCGGAGACACCCAGCGCCATGAGCCAGCGGGTCAGCAGCTGATGACGCTCGTAAATACGCTTAGCGACCTCCAACCCGGCGGGGGTAAGCTCAATCAGGCCGTCCTTCTCCATGGTGATGTAGCCGTTCGCCCGCAAAAGTCCCATGGCGCGGCTGACGCTGGGCTTGGAGAAATTCATGTGGTGGGCCACGTCAATGCTTCTCACAGTGCCGTGTGCCTGCTTGAGTATCAGAATGCTCTCCAGATAATCCTCGCCGGATTCCTGTATTTTCATGGTGAAGCCTCCCCCCGTTGGAGTAATATATTTTTATTGCTCCGCAATAAAAAACGGCATGTGGCCGTCCCGGCCACGCCTAAAATCTAAGCGCATGGCCCAGAGGGCCATTTTGCGCGTAAAAATAGTGCTTTGCACTATTTTTATTTTAACACAGGACGGCAGGGAAAACAAGCCGAGACCGGCCGGGAAGCTTTCATGCAAAACTTTTTTTCTTACTACCTGTAAAAAATGCAGGAGCGGCATTGACAACCAGACCGAATTCCTCTATTCTAAACGTAGCAGTCTAGAGCGTTTCTGAAAAGTAGCGGAATGCACAGAAACGCAGAGTTTTTTTGCCAGGCCAGCCGATTTTTTGCAGGCATACTGACGTATGCCAAGGAAAGTTGGCGCTGCTCTGACGAAAAAAGACAAGTTTGTGGGCGTTTTGATACTTTTCAGAAACGCTCTAATACAGAAGGAGGATGTTTCTATGAATCAGATTATTGCCACCACCAACGCTCCCGGTGCCATCGGCCCTTACTCCCAGGCGGTTCAGGCCGGCGGCTTCCTCTATGTCTCGGGCCAGTTGCCCATCGACCCCGCCACCGGCGCCTTTGCCGGGGACGACGTGACCGCCCAGACCCGCCAGTCCCTCACCAACCTCAAGTCCATTGTGGAGGCCGCCGGCATGACCCTGGGTGACGTAGTGAAGGTCAACGTGTTCCTCAAGGACATGGGCGACTTTGCCGCTATGAACACGGTGTACGGTGAGTTCTTCACTGCCAATTTCCCTGCCCGCGCCGCCGTTGAGGTAGCACGCCTGCCCAAGGACGCCCTGGTGGAAATCGAGTGCGTGGCACATAAGGCCTAAAAACAAAAAAAGAGCTGCCGAAAGGCAGCTCTTTTTTTGCGGCGGCTACATCAGCGGGGCAAACAGCCGCAGAATAATTTGGGTGCCCCGAAGCATGAGGGAGCGCTTGCCGCGGTACTGCTCAGTGACCTCCCGACAGAGGGGAAAGGTAGCGCCAAAATCGTCCTTCACGCCGTATACCGCCTGACAGCGGTACAGGCAGCACGCATTTTCGAAGTGGAGGTATAGACTGCGGTAGTCCAGATTAATGGTGCCCACCACCGCCACCTCGTCGTCGGCCACGAACTGCTTGGCGTGACAGAAACCGGGGGTGTACTCGTAAATCCGGACGCCCTTTTTGGCAAGTCCTGCGTAGTAGGAGCGGGTGACCTTGTAAATAAGCTTTTTATCCGGAATGCCGGGGGTAATAATACGCACATCCACCCCACGCTGTGCGGCAAGAGTCAGTTCCCGCTGCATCTCGTCGTCGATAATAAGGTAGGGGGTCATCAGGTACACATAGTTCTTGGCGTTTTTGATGATGTTTAAGTAGACGTTTTCGCCCATGTACTCCTGATCCAGCGGACTGTCGCCGTAGGGCTGTACAAAGCCGCTCTCACCGGCGGTATAGGTAACTTCCGGCAAAAAGGCGGCGAAATCCTCGTCGCTTCGGGTCATGGCGTTCCAAATTTCCAGAAAGAGAACGGTAAGACTGCGCACAGCATCTCCGGTGAGCTTTAGACCGGTGTCCTTCCAGTGTCCGTAGGGGCTTGTGAGGTTAAAATACTCGTCAGCCAGATTGTACCCGCCCGTAAAGCCCACACGGCCATCCACCACCGTTATTTTCCGATGGTCGCGGTGGTTCATAAAGACGTTGACAAAGGGGAGCAGGGGATTAAATACCCGGCAGCAAATGCCGCGGCTTTCCAGGCGTTTAATAAAGGCGGTGCTGATAAAGCCCATGCTGCCCATATCGTCGTAAAAAACTCGCACATCCACGCCTTGGGCGGCTTTCTCCGCCAGAATATCCTCCACCGCCCGGAAGGAGACCGAGTCCTCAATGGCGTGGTATTCCATAAAAATGAACTTTTCGGCCTTGCGCAATTCGGCCTTTTGGGCCTCAATCCCCGCCTCGGCGGTGGAATAAAACTCCACATCGGTGTTCCGCCAGACTGGATAGCCGCCGTAGTCCCTGATGTAGCGGGCCTGATTGCCCAGGGCCTTATCCTGGGCGGAGAGCGCATCCAGAATCTCATCCCCGCCGGGGAGGAGTCCCTCTAAACGCTGATTGACCGCGTCAAACCGGCGGCGCATTCCGGCGGTGGCCCCGGTGTGGCCGCACAGTACGAACAGGCATAGTCCGAAGATGGGGAAGAGCAGAATTAAAATAATCCAGGACATTTTGTAGGCTGCGTTAATATGGTTGCCGTAAATCCGCAGCACCACAAGAAGGGACAGCAGGCTGGTGAGAAGGGAAATGTAGGCGTAGTAATCGTTGAGCTTCATCACAAGACCTACAATCCAGCCCACCTGCAAGATGATGGACAAGCCCACGAACATTCCCCAGCCTACACTGTTTTTGACCCGGGCCTTCTCCTCTGTGGTGCGCATACCCAACACTCCTTTATCTGTCTGTGTCCTTTTATCTTATCCTATTTTTCCCCTTGGCGCAAGACTGAGGCGGGGGAGTCTATGAATACAGGTTCTAAAAGAGAAGGCTGCCCCGCACCAGCTTGTGTGCCACATCCTCGGGCTGGGAGAGATAGATGACCTTCTCCAGCCGCTGGGTGGGGGTAAGGGGGCGGGGGATTTGCAGGCGGCTGTCATCCAAGGCGACCGCGTCCACCTCGTACCCCGGTTCAAAGCTGCCCACCTTACCGAAGAAGGAGCCGCCGCCCACCGTGCCCATATAGAAGGCTTCGGCGGCGGTGAGGGGGGCGATGCTCTGATCCTGAAGCCGCCAGCGCAGTTTGGAAACCTGAATGGCGTCAGCCATGGCGCGGAAGATGGACAGGTGGGTGCCACCCGCCACGTCGCTGCCCAGACCAATTCGCTGTCCCTCCCGTAGATACTTGCCCGCCGGGGCAATCCCTGAGGCCAGGTTGGTGTTGGAGGCGGGGCAGTGGGCGATATAGACCCCCTGCGCCTTCATAAGCGCCTGCTCCTCCTCGGTGGAGAGGACACAGTGCGCCATAATGGTGGGTGCGTCGCCGCCGAACAGACCAAAACTGTGGTACGCGTCGCCGTAAAATTTGGACTGGGGGCAGAGCTCCTGCACCCAGGCTACCTCACCCGAATTTTCCGACAGGTGGGACTGGACAGGCAGATGGTATTGCTTCTGAATTTCCCCCAGCCGCGCCATCAGGGGGTCGGTGCAGGAGGGGATAAAGCGGGGGGTAAGGATCGGCAAGGTACGCGCGTATTTGCCGTTAACTCGCTCCAGCCAGGCGGTGGTGGCGTCGGCCGAGGCCTCCGCCGAGACCTCCCGCAGACCGTCGGGGCTGTTGCGATCCATATTCACTTTGCCCACCAGCGTCACAAGACCCGACTCCTCCAATAAATCCATCAGCCCCTCGGTTGCGTCGGGGTGAATGGTGGCAAATACGCACGCGCGGGTATTCGCACCCCGGCGCATGTCGTCTACAAAGGTGCGGTAGGCCGCGTGGGCATAGTGGGGGTCAGCGTAGCGGCTCTCCTCGGGGAAAGTGACAGTGTCCAGCCAGTCTAAAAGCTCCAAATCCATGCCCAGCCCACGGAAGGTGTATTGGGGGGCATGGACATGGAGGTCGGTAAGGCCGGGGGTAACCAGCATACCGCTCCAGTCCAGCAGGGGCAGGTGGGCATACGCCTCTGGCAGTTGGGGAAATACGCCCTTGGACACACCGTCCACCGACACCAGATAGCCGTCCTGCATGGTGTGAATTACGTCGGCGCTGCCGCTCCAGCACAGGTCGCCCTTGAGCACAAATGAGGTTCCTACCATATCTACCATTCCTTTCAAAACAAAAAGCCGCCGCAGAGCTCGCCTATGGTTCCCCCTGCGGGGAACTTATAGGCGGCTGTTTGCGGCAGCCGGTAGATACGCCCAACCAATTATGAGCCTATATAAGTTCGTGTATCCTTATCATAATGTAAAAAATAGGGTTTGTCAATGACCTTCCCGGCTATCCGTCCGTCAGCGCGGCGCGGATACGGATGCGGGCGGTCTGGAGTGCGGGATGGTCGCCCTGACGGCTTACAGGATTGCCGGGTAACACAATGGTATCGATTACACGGCCCGGGCGGGGGGAGAGCACCACCACCCGGTGGGCCACGGCAAGGGCTTCCTCCACATCGTGGGTGACCAGCAGAACGGTCTGCTCTAAGGTCTGATAGACCTCCAGCAGCAGCCGCTGCATTTTTTGCCGCAGCAGAGCGTCCAGGGCGGCAAAGGGCTCGTCCATCAGCAGGATTTCGGGCCTCAGCACCAGCGCCCGAGCCAGGGCGGCACGTTGCCGCATCCCGCCGGAAAGCTCGTGGGGATAGGCCTTTGAAAAGTCGGACAGCCCTACAAGCGCCAGCATTTCGCCAGTCAGTCTGTTCCGTTTCGCCGGGGGGATATGCTGCCGCTTCAGGCCGAAAGCCACGTTTTGGCCCACGGTGAGCCACTCAAAAAGCGCCGGCTGCTGGAATACCACGCCCCGCTTGCCGTCAGGAGCACCCAGCGGCAGGCCGCCAAACAGCGCTTGACCTGCCATTTGCTGCTCAAAGCCGGCCACGATGTTCAGCAAAGAAGTTTTCCCGCAGCCGGAGGGGCCCAACAGCGCGACAATCTCGCCCCGGGAAACCTCAAAGGTAACGCCGCCCAGCGCCGCTATCCGGTCACCGTTTTGGGTGGGGAACCCCTGACAGATATTTTGTAAAACAAGACCCTCGCTCATAAGGTTTCTCCCTCCTTCCGCAGCTGGGGACACACGGCGCGGCAGGCAGTGTGCAGGAGCATATCGGTTATTTTGCCGCAAACAGCCACCACGAAAAGTGCGGCCAGCACAATGTCCACATGCCCCAGCATACGTCCGTCCGACATGACAGCGCCCAGCCCGCGGTTGACCCCCGTGACCTCCCCCAGCACCAGATACGCCCACGCTACCCCCAGCCCCAGCCGCAGACCTACCGCGCAGGCGGGAAAGGCGGCGGGCAAAATTACCGTGCGGAACAGGGTGAAGCCCTGCGCCCCCGTCATCCTGCCCGCCCGCATAAGAAGCTCGGGCACCTCACGTGCGCCGTGGGCCGTGTTTACATAGATGGGGAAAAAAGCGGCCAGAGAGATGAGAAACAGGGTGTTAGCTTCTCCCACGCCAAACCACACGATGGCCACCGGAAGCCACCCAATGCCGGGTACGGCGCGCAGGGCGTGAAGCATGGGGTCAAAGAGCCGCCGCAAAACACGCACCCGCCCGGTGAGAAAGCCCAGTGCCATGCCGGGCGCGGCTGCCAGCAGAAAGCCTCCCAGAACCCGCCGCAGACTGGGGAGGAGACTGGAGTAAAGCTGGCCGGAATAGGGGGTAATGCCCAGGGAGCCGGTGGCGAAATCAAAGAGCACCAGCGCCAGTCGCTGGGGGGAGGGGAGCTTGTACGCGGGCAAAGCCCCGCCCGCGCTTGCACAGAACCATGCAAGCACGAGCAGGGCGGGAACCAGCAGGCACAGGGGGTCAAATTTTCGTCTCACAGAATTCACGCTCCGGCGGCAGTTTTTGCGTTTTCCAGAAAGGAGAGATCAAACAGCCCGTCCATGTCGGGAATGTGGTCGATCATGCCTAGCTCCAGCATCTGCTGCGCCAGGTTTTTGGCGTTTTGAATGTACCCCTCGTCAATGTCCCAGCAGAGCTCGATGTTGTCTGCGGAAACCTCTAAGAGTGCTCTTTCCGTACCCATGGAGGCGGCCTTTTCCAGCCACTGATCGGGGTTTTCGCTCTCATATTTGGTGGCGGCGACATGGGCATCCACAAGGGTCTGCACCAGCTCCGGCTGATTGTGAATAGTGTCCTCGGTGACAATCATGGCGGCATTAATGGCACCCACCGAATCGTCGAAATAGGGATAGCTTAAAACGCGGCCGTAGCCGTCTTGCACCGCCTGGGAGGGATAAGGCTCTCCGCTTAAAAAGGCGTCAATCTGGCCGTTTACCAGCGCCGCGCCCATGTCAAAAAAATCGATGCGCACCAGCGTTACATCGGCGGCAGGATCAAGCCCGGCGCGGCGGAGCACGTCCAGAAGGAGCACATGGTGCATGGTACCCGGCACATAGGCAATGGTTTTGCCCTTAAGGTCGGCCTCAGTTTGGATGTGGGAATCCTTCCCGACCACCAGGGCGGAGCACTTGTTACACAACGAGGCGACAATTTTTATAGGCTCACCCGCCGCCGCAGCGGTGATGGCCATGGGCAGGGTGGTGCCCGTCATGTCCAGACTGCCCGCCAGCAGAGCGGTTTTCTGGTCGCCGGGGTTGGTGAAGGGCTTCACGTCCACCGTGTCCCCTTGGGGCATGAAGTCCTGATAGAAAAAAGGGGTGAGAGTTTGGGCGGTTTTCCAGGTGCCCACGGTAGCCGACAGGGGCTGACGTGTGGTAGACGGTTCGGTCGGCGTGGGCGTGCCACAGCCTGAGAGAGCACCCAGAGTAAGGACGGAAGCCAGCAGCAGGGCTAAGAGATTTTTTTTCATGTTCAATACTCCTTTGCCGTGGGGTAGACGGTGTACCCCGCGCTTTCAAATGCGTCCTTTGCTTTTTGCGCGTCAAAGCCGTTCCATTTGCCCCCCGAGCAGCAGCACTTGTCCCGGGGAATAGAGCCGGTTTCGATGACGGTCACATTGGCCCCGAACTCCATGGTCAGCCGGGAGCCAGGATGCACGCAGATATCGGGCACCACCGTGCCGCAGGCCAGCCGGGTGACTGCGATGATTTGGGCCAAGCGCTCCTCGGAAATTTGGGGCAGATTTCCCAGGGGGGTGCCGGGCACGGGAATACGGGCCATAGAGCCCGAGACGATAGCGCCGTACTGCGCCGTCAGCAGGCAAATGTCGGCAATCTCCTCGTTAGAGTGCTCTGCGCCCACCGGTTCCACTAAGAAAACCAGCTTTAGTGGGGAATCCTGAACGGCCTTTAAGGTGTCCAGCCGCACCTGTGGGTCGAAGCGGGTGTCCTGCCCCTCGCCCATGCGCAGGGAGTGGTAAATAAAGTCCACACCGCTTTCATGCAGTAGGTTGGCGGTGTTTAGGTCGAACTCGCCGATATTCAGGCCGATTTCATAGGTGCCGGGCACTTGGGCGCGGATGGTGGCAATCATGCGCCCAAGCTGAGCCTTGGAGTAAAACTCCGTGGTGCGCAACACAATCCAGCGCACCCCCTGCTGGGCGTATTCCCGCACCTGGCGCAGGGTCTCCTCCTCATCATACTCCCTGGTTTCGGTTACAATACCCCACGCCTCCCCAAGGGAGCAGAAGTCGCAGTTCATGGAGCAGGGGGCAAAATCCACACCGATGGCGCCCCAAAGATAGGCCCGGTCACCGGTCAAGCGCCGGGCGACCCGCCGCGCTGCTGCACCCAGCTGCCGCCAGCCCTCACTGCCGACCTCAATACCCAGCAGCGAAACAATATGTTCTTTCGGTAAGGGTTTTCCGCTGTAAGCGTAATCTTCCGCCAAGGCAACCAGTTCCAAATCGGTCATAAAAACACCCCTTTTTCTACTGCTCAAATAGTGGAGTTAATCCAATAAATGAGCTTGTCTGTTTTGCCAGTATACGGGGAAGAGAAACCCACGTCAACCCTCATGCTTCAAGTAAATACTTTTCTACTAAAAATAGCGGGATTAGTACCAGAAACGCTCCAGTCGGATAAAAAAGCAGGTGCCAATCACGATTGATTGGCACCTGCTTTTTTATAAATTTATAGCCGCTTTTAAAGGACGGGCAGGATAAAAAACCACATTCACGAAAGCGCGTATGTGACCAGGCGCTGAAGCATGGCGGCAAACTCGGCTCGGCTGACCTGCCCCTGCGGATCAATAAGGTTGCCGGCTTTGCCGGTGAGCAGGCCGGTATTCAGGGCCTTGGTTACTGCGTGAGCAGCCCAGCCGCTTACGGCGGAAGCATCGCTAAAGTCGGCGGTGGCGCTGGTTTCTTTTAGGGTAATGCCCGCATACTCCGTGTATCGAACCAAAACGGCGCAGAGCTGCTCCCGGCTGACCGGAGCATTGGGATAAAAGTGATTGCCGTCCCCCAGGACGATTTTGTTTGCCGCCGCCCAAGAGACCGGGGCGGCAAACCATGCGCCGGAGGGCACATCCCCGAAGGAAATCCCGCCGCCGGAGGCGCTGTCCAGCCGCGCCAGAATGGTGACCAGCATGGCACGGGTCATGGGTGCGTCCGGGCCAAAGCTGCCGTCGTCCATGCCCCTAAACAGCTCGTGGGAGGCGGCAAAGGCAATTGCGCTGGAAGCCCAGTGGTCAGCGCCTACATTGGAAAAGGCGTTGGAGCAAGTAATGATTTTATAGGTGCCGATTAACTTGGCGATATATGCTGATTTACCGCCACCCGCTATGGAGAAGGGCAACAGCTTGGCGGAACCGTCGGCAAGGGTAACCTGAATGACGTTGCCCGCATCCGAAGGGTTTACCAGCATGGCGTTTACATCGCACCCGGTTTTGAGTGTGCCCACAGGAATGGTGACGGAGAGTCCGACGCCGGAAAAAGCAATGGATTTTTTGGCATTTTGCGCAATAAGCATTCGCTCCGCCGCCGCACTTAGGGTTTTCTTGTCGGCGGTCAGGGTGACGGTAACAGCATCTTCACGCTCCTCAAGGTCGGCGGGCTGGATGGTTTGAATGCTGCTGCCGGAAGAACCGGAACCGGGGCCGGGATTGGGGGTGGGGTCGGGGTCTGGCTTGACTTCGTTCTTTGGTTTGAGGGTCAGGGCTGCTAAGTTAAAGTGATAGGTCGTGGGACTGTACTTTTCGCCGGTACCGTCCAGGTCAACAATGGCGGTAAAAGCGTTGGCACTGTCCGCCCGGAAAATAAAATCGTAGAAGGGACTGCCGTTGTCGGTGGTACCATCGGGCACGGTAATGACCTTGTCGCTGCCGCCCGGTTGTGCGCCCACATAGGTAAGGACGGGGCCGGCCCCGGTGCTGGCGGGGGTGATTAGTCGAACACCCAGGAAATGACCGCTCTGCATGGCTGTGTCCGTGGGTCGGAAGCCCACAAAGCCCTCCTTGTACGCAAGGGAGCCGGTGACAGGCACGGTGAACACGTTGCCCGTTGCCCCCTCATTCCGCACGGGAGTGGAGAAGGTCACGCCGTCAATCATAAAGGAGCCGTCCCCGGCCCCCTCCCAAGAAGTAAAGCCCTTGGGAGGGCTGGTAATGGCGGCGGTGCTGACGGCGGGCGGCAGCGGGCTGCCTTCACTTAGGGTTGCATAGTACGTTGTGGAGGCGCTGGCAGCGGCATAGAGCAGTACATTGATTTGTGTGCCCTTGTTATAGCAGCGGAATAGAGGCGAGCTGCCGTTAAATTGCAGGCACCTGCCGTCCGTTCCCGCGTTAGCCACGGTTACGGTACCCGTGTCACTGTTGTAAGAGAGCTGCCACTGGGCACCCAATCCATCAGAGGTAGCGGCGCTTGTCAGGCTGTTGCCGCTGCCGGAGTAAGACAGATAGCAATCTGCGGTCGAGCCCTTCAGGCGCAGGGCGTAATTGCCGCTGCTTAAGCGGGAAGCGGACATGATATAGCTGCCGCTTACATTGATGATCGCACCATCCTGCTTGGTCATGCCGGTTTGCGAAAGAGGGACTGCCGCCCCGGCGGCCCCAACGCTTGCGCCGGTAGCCAGGTGGACATATTCCGTACCGGTGCTGCCCGCTTGCCCGGTCATGACGTAATCTCCGCTCCAGTCGGTTTGGGCGGAGATGACCGGTGTGTAAGTATTGGGCGTGCCGCTTGCGTCCTCTACCCGGTAGGAGTAGAGCGCGTGGAGCCGGGTGTCCGCATTGGTTAAAACATAGGGTGACCCGGGAGCAAAAATGGTCAGGCTGCCGTAATCAGTGGTTGCGGTGACCGGTGCGTCTACCCAGCCCGCAAAACGGTAGCTCCGGCTGGTATCTGCGGGACTTCCGCTGACCTGAGGAAGGGTAATGGGGTCGCCGACCCAGCCTGCCGCAGTTCCGCCCACCACGCTGGCGCCCTCCGGCACAGAGTAAGAAACGGCGGCGGACGTCTTTGGAGCAAATTGTACGGTGACGGTGCAGTCCTGTGTCACGTTTGAAATGGTAAAGAAACTACCGTTTTGGACGACGGTGGCCGCACCTGCGGGGCTGACCAGTGCTCCTGACGGATAATAACCGTCCGCCGACAGGGCAGAGATGCGTGAGCCGCTCAAAGTTACCGTGCCCCACTGGGCGTTGCCGGAGAGGGGGGTAACGGAATAACTTGGTACCGGGGGAGTGGCTTCCCCGGAGGGGGTCACCATATTCTCCGGTATGGACTGAGAGAAGAGAAGCCAGGTCAGCTCCGGATAGTCGATAAACACGTTCCGGTTTCCCTGAATTGCCTGCACCAGGTCGTTGCGTGCCATTTCCCAATTGTCTACCGGGTCTTCCCGGCACCAATCCAGCAGCGTATTCAGGCTGTTAATGACTTTTAAGCCGTTATTTCCGCCCGAGTCGCTGCCGCCGTAAGGTGGGGGCAGACTACCAGAGGCCACGTTCTCAAATAAATTGGGCTCTCCCCAGCGCACATACACATAAAGCATAATGCGGGCCACGTCGCCCTTGATGTTGTCGTTGACCTCCACCAAATCATCGCCGGTGCTGTACCAAAGAACGGTTTTTCCGCCGTAATCCTTGGTGCTGTAATTACCGCAGACTTCCCGGACGTTGCCCATGGTGTAGTTGCTCCGGGTGGAGTTAATGGTAGCGTCGGTGGGGCGCAGGTGATGCAAATCCGCGCCGCCGCCGCTCTGATAAAAAGAAGCTCGGCTCTTGGGCCACACATGCTCCCGGTTATAATTGTTTCCGCTGCCGTCCGCGTCGCTATAAAAGAGTGTCGCGTCGGTATAACCGGGCTGTGTGTCGGTGGTGGGCCAGTAGCTGGTTAGGCTTGTGTAGGTAACGGACTTTGTCTGTGTGTCGGTCATCAGGGTTTGCAGGGCCTTGTAAAGCTGCGACTTGGTGGCCCCCAGTGAGCTTCCGGTATGGTCGCCCTCCAGGGAGGATAGTGCGCTCCAAGCGTAATTTCCCGTGTAGTAGGCTGCGGCATTCTCGCTCAGGGCGGTGCAGGTGGTGTGTCGAACGCCGGTATTTCGTTCTGCCGAGGCACCTGCCGCGGAATTGGCCGGTACCATGGCAAAGATCAGGGCTAGGGCGAGTATCCAGGCCTGTGCCCTTTTTAGGCTGCTTCTCATATGTTACCACTCCCAATATAATGTAACGCTTCTCTTGTTGAGGGAAATCAGTGTTGCTGTTATCGCCGCCCTTCGTAATGCGGGATTTGAGGAACCTCTGATTTAGAGCGTATCTAAAAAGATAACTTATTATATTAAGCGGTACCCGGACAATAACGTCGGTTTTACAAAGAGAATATAAAGAATATTGGTAAAAACGTACAAATGACCATATTTGAAATTAGAGCGTTCCTGAAAAGTCGCTGTGTCCGGAATTTTGAACAGAAATTGTGCCAGGTAAGTCATTTTTCCACAGGAATCCTGGGCGGATTTCAAGGAAAAACGGCGCGGCATGGCGAAATTTTTGTCAAAAGAACGGATGCAAGGACTTTTCAGAAAGGCTCTAGAGCGTCTCTGAAAATTTGATAGGAAATGAGCGCAGCCCTGCTTGCGCTGAATTCCTTATGCCCTGCGCTCCAAAATCATATTATTTCTTGCAAAAGTAAAAAATGTTGCTACAATTATGTTTGATAAGTAGACTGCGCTGCGGCCATATTTTGAAATTATTTTGTACATATGAAAATGAGTCTATATTCACCCCCTGGCAGTTCGTGAGAATGAGGTGATAAGCAATGGCAGCCACAAATGGGAAACCCATTGACACCAGTACTTTGCTGCGGCGGCTTTTTAAGACGACCTCCTTTCCCCGCTTTTTGGCGGAAAACAGTGCGCATGTGGAGGTGCCGCCCTTTCACACCTACCTCTCGGCCCTATGTGAGCAGCGGGGCGAGGTGCGGGAGCACGTCATTCGCCGGGCAGATATTGAACGTACTTACGGACATCAGCTTTTTCGGGGGATTCGTATACCGTCACGGGATAAAGTAATCCAGCTTGCTTTTGGCTTTGCGCTGACGGCGGAGGAAGCCCAGGAGCTTCTGAAAGCGGCCTCAAAGCGATTGCTCTACCCGAAAATCAAGCGGGATGCCGCGCTGCTCTACGGTTTGTCGCACCATCTGACTGTGACGGAGGTCCAAAGTATGCTGGAGCAGCTGGGGCTGACGCTTTTGGGAGGTGGGGGCAATGACTGACCCAGCCGAGGATTTTTTAAGTACCTTTGACGGAAATGCTTATCCTGCCGAATTTTTGACCCGCTATGAGCCCCTGGAGTGTTTGGGACAGAACGAAGAGGGGGAGACCCTCTATGTACGTGACCGGAAGTCGGGCGGTTATGCCGTTTCTAAGTGCTACCGCAGACTCGACCTGTGCTCCCGGGAGGATGAGGGGGCAATTTTGGCGCGGCTCGACCACCCGGGCTTGCCCCGATATCTGGGTCGGTATGAGGATGAAACTGTGCGCTGTATTTTGCGGGAGTATGCCCAGGGGGTACCGCTCAGCGAGCTGTCCACACCCCTGCCGGAGGAGGAAGCGCTGCAAATTGGCGCGCAGCTCTGTGATATTTTAACCTACCTCCACAGCCGTACACCCCCGGTAATTCACCGGGATATTAAGCCGCAGAATGTTGTCCTCCAGTCTGACGGGCAAATTAAGCTTATTGATTTCGGTATTTCCCGCAGCTATAACGAAACGGCAGGGCCGGACACGGTCTGCTTCGGCACCAGGGAGTTTGCGCCGCCCGAGCAGTATGGCTTTGCCCAGACGGACCCGCGGACGGATGTCTATTCGCTGGGTGTATTGCTCCGCTTTTTAATCACCGGGGGCGCAAAAAAGGATGCCGGCATACCCAACAGGCGATTAGAGAAAACGATTGATAAGTGCACCGCCTTTGCGCCCGAAGGCCGTTATCAGTCCGCTGAGACAGCAAAGCGGGCGTTGCTGCTGACGAGCCGCGTGCAAGCGGGCCATCGTAAGCACCGGGTTTATGTGGCAGTCGGGCTGGCAGCCGCGCTGGTGGGCGGCTTCTACTTGGGGCGTGCAACCGTATCCGCTTCCATAGACGCAGCCCCTGTTCCGGCACAGAGAAATGCGGTAATGATGACTTCTGCCGGGGTACCGTCGCCCTCCGGCTTTACAGAGCCGCTCATAGAGCAGGCGGCACGCCTTTCTCTCGGGGTAAAGGGCAACGAGGTGCTCACCCGGGCACAGCTGGAGGGCGTGCGTACCATTTACATTGTAGGTAATAGTGCCTTTGCTACGGAACAGGAATACAATGAATTTGTGGGACGCATTTACAATGCCGGGACGCCGTTTCCCAGGGGGACCATCAAAAATTTAAACGACGTTCTTCTTCTGCCGAATTTGGAGCGGGTAAGAGTAATCGGGGAGCGGCTGACCGATATTTCCGCGCTGGCAAAGTGTTCACATCTGGTGGATTTGGAGCTTAAGCACAATGACCTTACCGACCTTTCGCCGTTAAAGAATTTGGATCGGCTGGAGAATGTCATTATCACAGATAATCCCATTGCGGATATTTCCCCCCTCTACGGCAAGACCTCCATTCGCCAATTTGAGCTGTGCGCTGCGCCCAACTGGGATAAAACTCAGGTGGCAGATTTGACGGATGAACTGGATATGCTCAATGTTAGCTCCGGCGGTTCCTTTTTAGACGGAAAGACAATCCGTGAGCTTTGGATAGAAAGGTCAGACGTTAGCTCTATGGAGATGCTGGCAGGGCTGCACGGACTGCGCAGCCTATATGCACGCGGTACCCCGATATCAGACCTGGCCGGAATTGAAATACATCAGGAGCTGGAGAGGCTGGATCTTTCCCATACAGCCGTCACTGACTTTACGCCCCTGCTGAAGCTGCCCATGCTCTGCGAGCTTACGGTGGACGAAATTCAGCTGCCTTACACAAAGGCACTGGAGGGCAAATTTGGACTAACCATACTCTGCACAGGTTTTTAGAGCGTATCTGAAAAAGCATCAAAACGCCCGTAAACTTGTCTTTTTCCGCCATGGCAGCGCCGATTTTCCTTGCCATACGTCAGTATGACTGCAAAAAATCGGCTTGCCTGATAAAAAAATTCTGTATTTTTATGCATTTCGCTACTTCTCAGATACGCTCTAACTTCCAAGCCGAAAATTTTATCTAAAAGGTGTGCTATATAGCACACCTTTTTTCATATTCCTTTTGCTAGAATGAAAAAAAGAAAAGCACCCCGGCTGTTTATAAAAAGGAGGTTTTTCAATGAGTGGATACAGGCGTTTTTTAGCGGTGCTTCTGACCCTGTGCATGATGGTTGGAATAGTGGCGATTCCCGCTGCGGCAGCAGAATTCGACGATCTGCCCCCTGCGGGCAGCTGGTCTTACGACGGGCTGCAAGCGGCGGTGGAGCAGGGACTGCTGGAGGGAGTCGGCGGAAAGCTGCTGCCCAAGGGAGTACTGACCCGGGCTCAGCTGGCCGCAATGGTGAACCGTGCCTTCGGTGCGCAGGCAAAGGCAGATTTAAAGAGCTTTAGCGACGTGCCTGCCGATGCATGGTACTATGAAGACATGGCAAAGGCCGTGGGCATGAAAACCTTTGGCGGCGATGGCGGCGGACAGCTTGCCCCCCAGTCGCCTGTTACCCGGGAAGCTGCCTTTACGGTGCTGGCCCGCGCTATGAAGCTGACACCCGGCCAAGCGAATGCGCTGACGGCTTTCTCTGACTATGCTCAGGTATCCGGCTGGGCAAAGGATGGTCTGGCCGCGCTGATTGAGGGCGGGTATATAGAAGGTGCGGGCGGTAAGCTCAGCCCGCAAGCTACCATTACCCGCGAGGAATTTGCCCAGGTGATGCACAGATTGCTGGGTACCTATTTACGCAAAGCGGGCACTTATACCCAAGTAGCGGCGGGAAATGTGATGATAAACGCCCCCGAAATTACCCTCAAAGGTGTTACTGTTACCGGGGATTTAATCATCGGCGAGGGCGTGGGGGATGGAACGATTACCCTGGACGCTGTCAATGTGCAGGGCAGAGTAGTGGTACGTGGCGGGGGAGAGCACTCCATCCGAATTGTCAACAAAAGCAGCGTAGGCAGTGTTGTGCTGGGGAAGACCGCCCAGGGCGGTGTGC
The DNA here is from genome assembly GCA_964504285.1 of uncultured Pseudoflavonifractor sp. Lineage (GTDB taxonomy): Bacteria > Bacillota > Clostridia > Oscillospirales > Oscillospiraceae > Pseudoflavonifractor. Next base: position 8,988 of record CAZDDZ010000018.1, on the reverse strand, counting down.
GTATTCTCTCCGAGCGCGGCTGCCGCGTGGAGGTTGTGGAAATTGATGACGGCAAGGACGATGTGATTTTGGAAGGCAGCTTCCAGAATGTCACCGTTGACAGCAAAACCGCGGTGGTTTTGAAGGACGCCACAGTCACCACCCTTACCATGAGCGCGCCGGAAAGTACCGTGGTGCTGGAAGGTAAGAGCAGCGTTACCACCGCTAAGGTAGAAGCGGGGGCTGAGGGCACAACTCTGACAGTTGCCAAGGAGGCGCAGATTGCCAAGGTGGACAGTGCCGCGCCCAAGACAGAAATTTCCGGCGCCGGCAAGGTGACGGAGGCTACCGTCAGCGGAAACGACACCAAGATTAACACTGCGGGCACTACCGTTACCGTGGATAAAGACACCACCGGCGTAACGGCAGGGGATAAGAACCTGACCGGAGGGGATAAGGTCACTACAAAGCCGGAAACCTCCGTACCCGGCGGCGGGAATACGGGGCCTACCTATGAGACACGCACCGTAACCACGGAAAAGGAACTGGTGGATGCAATTGTAAACATTCCCAACATAAGCAATATCATTGTGGATGCGGACATTGCGTTAAACGGCTGGCTTGCTACCGAAAAGTCCATTACCGTGAATCCAAATCGAACCCTAACCATTAATCAGTACTTTTGCATTATAAAAGGTACCATTCTCAACAAGGGAACCATTCAGGTGAACGGAGATCTTGAGGTGGATGCACCCGGTGTTTTAAAAAATGAAGGTACCATTACAGTGCGTGAAAAATCGGAAGGCGTTGAGCCGGGACGGCTGGATTTATTTGACGCATACACCCCGAATCTTATCTCGGCGGCAGTGGTGGGAACGCCGCCCGTGGGGCCAACCTTTTATGGCGCGCAGGTGCAGAGCGAAGCTGCACTGCGTACCGCCATGGCTATGACAGAAAAACACTATACCATGTTTTCGATCATTCCGGAAAAAGACAGTATGACAGTGCGCCTGGAAGCGGATCTTGTCATTGCCGGCGATACAGAGCTGATCGTTCATATGGGGGTGACGCTGGTTGTTCCAAACGGGAGAACGCTGACCATTGAGAAAAATGCAGAGCTGCGCATTCAGGGTACGGTTGATGTGCGAGAGGGTACCGCTGTCAACAACGGACACTATACGCTTACCACGGTGGGCACACTGAAGGGGAGCATTGGCGGTGAGCACACCAGCAATTATGTTGTAGATACCGCTGAGGAGTGGACCCAGGCGCTTGCGGACAATGCCTGCCGATACCTTGAAGTGAACGGCAGCTTTACTCTGCCGGCTACCACAGCGGTAAATAGTAATTTGACCATTTCCGCCGGTACGCTGACCGTTCCCAGCGGGAGCACGCTGACCCTGAATCGATGGACGGAACTCAGAAAAGGAGCGTCCATCACGGTGGAGGACGGAGGTACTCTGGTCATTGGCGGGGACCCCGCCGGTCTGATTGTGGGCGGCACGGTGAATAACGCCGGTACGGTAACATTAAATAACTATATGCAGGTAAACGGCAAGCTAAATAATTCGGGCAGTGTTACCATTGCGCCGGAATCCGGCAACCTGGAATTAAACGGCGGCGTGCTGGAAAATAACGGAGCGGTAACCAAAAACGGCAGACTTGCTTTAACAAACGGTACCATTACCGGAACAAAGATTGACGGCCTTGACGTAGCTGACCTTTATGATGATACAGCCCGCGCCCCCAGCAGCTTCCCTGCGGATACTCGCTGTGAAAACTACGGTGCCCGCGTTGTGAACGGGGCGGGGCTGGAGAAAATTATGGCAGATAAAACCCATCCGTATCAGTACGTCTGCCTTGAAAACGACGTAGTGCTGGACAGAAACGTCACCATTACCCGAAATCTGGATATTAATAGCGGCAGAACCCTTACTGTTCCTGCCCAGAAAAACCTCACCATTGGTGCGGCCGAGCCTGCCCGTATCGGCGTTGGCACAGACGGCAGGCTGGTCATTCAAGCGGGAGGTACTCTCATTAACCACCGGGAGCTGTGGGTAGAGCGGTATGCCGAGAGCAATGAAAATGAAACGGGCGGTCTGGTAGAAAACGCCGGCACAATACTCAATCAGCGGGCTGGGGACGGAGAATATACAAAGATTGGAATTATGGCAGGCGGTACCCTCCGAAATACAGGCACGCTGACCAATGGAGTGGAGCTGACGGTGGATGGCGGCACCCTGAACACCACCGGCGGCACATTTTCAAACAGCGGGGAATTTATTCTCACCGGCAATGCGGCGCTGACCATGGCCGAGAGCCAGAAAATCAGCAACGGCGGCTATATTGCCGCCATTGACGTGTACTCGGCAGAGGGAGAAAAAACTACCGTTACCATTCCGGCCGAGCGGTTCCAGAATATCAGCGACGGCAGATACGAGCGGGTGGCGCAGGTTTCCTCCGGGGCTGGTCTGACAGCCGCACTGGCGTCCTCGAATCCTGCCTATGATGTGGTTGCCGTGCGCGGCACAATTGACACCTGGGACGGTACTATCGGCAGTGGACAACGGGTGCGCGTAGAGTCTTATTGGGCAGAAGAGGAGCAATTTAGCAGACTGACCTTTGGTACTGCTACGATTGGCGGTGCGCTGGAAATCTCCGGACGCTGCGCCGCAACAGTTGCGGGCGTGGTTACGTTAGAGCGTGACGCAGCGGTGGACGTATATGGCACACTGGAAAAGGGGGAGGGCGGCAGCTTCACCGGCGAGGGCCGGGTTACGGTAATTTGCAGCCTAAACGGTGCGGGCGCGCCTGCTGAAAATCAGCCCACAGTCAGTGAGGGTTTTGGGAAGTGGGTATCCCTCCATGCCATTGTTACCAGCGAAAAAGACTTTGATGCAGCGATAGATCCACAGTCACCCTACACCGTGATTCGACTTCAGGCTGATGAAAGCGGCAATCCGGCACAGATTGAACTGACAAAGAACTGCTCCACCGCCAAAGAAATCTATGTGTTTGAGGGTAATCAGCTCACGGTGGCCGGGAGTGTGACGTTAACCTTGGAGGAAGGGAGCTTTTATCAAAACTTTGGCGGAACCACGCAGATTTATGGTGCCCTGATTGTAAGTAGCGGCGCATTCTTTGGCAATCACGGTGGCGAAAATCAAGTGAGCAGCAATACCATTGTGGGTGACAATGCCGCCGCAGCAACCTTCACCAACAACGGAACCGTTGAAAACAATGCTGTTATTACCGTCATGAAAAACAGTAAGCTGGACGGTAGCGGAAATTTACAAGGCAGCGGTACCATTCAAAATAACGGCGGCTTTGTCGACTGGAGCAATGCATCAAAAGAATAGAACCGGCAAAGCGGCAAGAAAGAGCACAAATGCTTAAGGGGCACGCCTGTAATAAGAATAAAAGGCGGACGATCAGCTGGGACTGATTGCATTTGCAAAATAAAAGTAGACACCATTAAAAACGCAAGTTTTTGGTGGTGTCTACTTTTAAATATAATAGGGTTAGAGAGGAACCGGGAGATAGCGCCGGATGTTCTCCTATGCCGTCGGCTCCGTTTCCTTAACATCCAGATTTCATTTGTGGGTTCGATAAAGATCATCTTCCACTCTGATATTTGATTTAGCATACCCTTGGTTGACAAAGTACAATACGCCTCAGTCGCTGAAAAAACAGCGCTTAGTGCGTTGCCGTCCTTGTCGGGCGTCAGCCCGACCGCGTCCTCTGCCTTACTGCACACATAAACCGAATTTAGCATTCGTTTGTGCTCCCATTCCTCCTGCAAAAGGGAGGTAATCGGTTCAAAGAGGGGCAAGGGCCGGCGCGATGCAGTCTGCTTCAGGGTGTCCTTGGGGAAGACAATCCTTTTTCCCTTCTCAACACCCGCTACAACACTGTGGCACACCAGAATGGTCTGTTGTTCAAAATCCATATCTGCCATTGCAGCCCCAGCACTTCGCTGCGAGATGTATTTTTTGTGGACTTTTGCACCACGACATGTGGCGCGGTGCCATCCACAATGGCGGTTTTCAGGGCCGGGACGACGATGCCGTCCAGAGAGTCGGGGTCGCCGGAGCATTGTATGTATTCCACCTCAAGACCCTTGTCCTCCAGTGCTTTGCCCACCTTGCGCATGAGCGAGGACTTACCGCAGCCTGCGCCGCCTTTGAGAATAAAGATATCCTCCGCCGTCACGGGGTCAATGAGCTGATCGTACAGGGAGTAGAAGCCGGCGGGGGAGTTGGCCCCCAGAAAATAGCAGATTTTTGGCTCTGTCATATAGAAACCCTCCGATTGAAGTATTCCGGGATATTTCCTATCTCAGAATATGCAACGGGGTAACAGAGGGTGCGGCCTCGGGGCATAGAATCATGCTTGCCTTTTTGACAAGTTCATTGTAAAATAAAAACAATATGAACAAAGGGGGGAGAGCATGAACGGGAAAAAACTGCGTCTTAGCCAAATGACCGCTGCCGGCGGCTGAGGAGCTAAGATAGGACCGGGTGTCCTGAGCCAATTGCTGGCGGGCCTGCCAAAGAGCTTTGACGAGCATCTGATGGTGGGCTTTGACGCCAGCGACGACGCCGCTGTGTACAAAATCAGCGACGACGTAGCGCTGATCCAGACCGTAGACTTTTTTCCGCCCATGGTGGATTCCCCCCGGGACTTTGGCCGCATTGCGGCCTGCAACGCCCTTTCCGACGTGTACGCCATGGGAGGCGTGCCCCGCCTTGCCATGAATTTGCTGTGCATACCCTCCTGCCTGCCGCTGGATGCGGTGGGGGAGATTCTGGCCGGCGGCGCGGACAAGGTGCTGGAGGCCGGGGCCGTTATTGCCGGTGGCCACAGCATTGAGGACACGGAGCCCAAGTACGGACTCTGTGTCACCGGTCTTGCCCGCCCGGAGGAGATACTCACCAACGGCGGCGCCAAGGAGGGTGACCTGCTGGTGCTCACCAAGCCCTTGGGTACGGGGATTCTCACCACTGCCGCCAAGGCCGAGCTGCTAAGCGACAGTCAGTACGCCGCCATGATAGAGGTGATGACCACCCTTAACAAGGCGGCCTGTGAGGCAATGCTGCCCCTGCGCCCCAACGCCTGCACCGATGTGACCGGGTTCGGTCTCTTGGGTCATGTGGAGGAGATGGCAAGGGGGGCGGGGCTGACCGCCCGTTTGACGGCCTCCGCCATCCCGATGATACCGGGCGCGCAGGAGCTGGCACGGGAGGGGATTATCCCTGCCGGTGCCTACCGCAACCGTACCTATTTGGAGGGGAAGGTTTTTGTAAGCGGGGACGTGCCGCTGGAAACGACCGACCTCCTCTATGACCCCCAGACCGCCGGTGGACTGGTTATCGCCATTCCTGAGGCGCGAAGCAAGGCGCTTTTAGGCCGATTGATCGACGCGGGGGTTACAGCCGGAGTCATTGGTACCATGGAAAAGAAAAAAGAAGCTACGGTCACAGTAATGGGATAGGGGTCAGGCAAATAGCCTAACCAGTATAATCCGAACCCGGTCCAGTTGGGCAAATTTCCGCCAATGCCGCAGAAAACGACTTGGCAATACGTCAGTATTACCTGCGTCTTTTTCTTTGCACTGACAAAAATTTGTTCCAGCTGGACTGTGTGGCACCTCAAAGCGTGATTTCCTGTGGCTTGGAAGGTAAACGACAAAGCCTTACTTGCCGTAAGGTGAGGAGGATAACGAATCCAGACGCGGGAAATCACGCTCTGGGGCGGGTTTGGATTACACTGGTCAGGCTAAGCGCCCGGCTCCTGTCGCAAATGTGATTGGAGTGTTTTGTTTGAAGAGCAAAGAGCGTATTTGGATGATTGGGGCGGGGTTAACCGTCGGCATCATTTCCGTGGTGCTGGTGGTGCTGGGAAACCCCGCCAACATGGGATTTTGTATTGCCTGCTTCCTGCGGGATATTGCCGGTGCCGTTGGTATGCACCGAGCCGAAGCAGTACAGTACATACGGCCGGAAATCATTGGCCTGGTGCTGGGCGCCATGGTGATGGCTCTGGCAGGCAAGGAGTTTAAGGTGCGGGGCGGCTCCTCGCCGATGACACGATTTGTGTTGGGCTTTGTGGTTATGGTGGGCGCACTGATGTTCCTGGGCTGCCCCCTGCGCATGGTGCTCCGACTGGGGGGCGGGGACCTTAACGCCCTCGTGGGTATCGCGGGATTTGCCGGTGGCATTGTGGCCGGTGTGCTCCTGCTTAAGGCCGGCTTCTCCCTGAAAAAGTCCCAGGGCCAGAGCAAGGCAGAGGGCTTCCTCATGCCCGCCGTGGCGGTGGGACTGCTGGTGCTGGTATGTGCCGCGCCTGCCTTTATTTTCTTCTCCCAGAAGGGGCCCGGGTCTATGCACGCACCGCTGATTGTGGCGCTGGCCGCCGGCCTGATTGTGGGCGCACTGGCACAGAAAACCAGACTTTGCATGGTGGGCGGCATCCGTGACGCTGTAATGTTTAAGGATTTCCACCTGCTTAGCGGCTTTATTGCCATTTTTGTGGCGGTACTGGTGGGCAACCTGATTTTGCGTTTTTCCGGCATCAACCCCGCAGCCTTTCAGCTGTCTTTTGCCGGACAGCCTGTGGCGCACACCGATGGACTATGGAACTTCCTGGGTATGGCGCTGGTAGGTGTGGGTTCGGTGCTGCTGGGGGGCTGCCCCCTGCGTCAGCTTATTCTTTCCGGCAGCGGCAACAGCGATTCCACCGTGGCGGTGCTGGGCATGGTGGTGGGTGCTGCCTTCTGCCATAACTTTGGCCTTGCCTCCTCGGGCGAGGGCCCCACGATGGCAGGTCGCATTGCCGTAATCATTGGGTTCGTGGTGGTGGGAGCAATCGCCGCCGGCAACCTCAAAAAGCAGAAAGGGTGAGTGAGATGAAGGAATTGGATACCCGCGGCTACTCCTGCCCGGAGCCCGTGCTGATGGTGAAAAAAGCCCTGTCCGGTGAGGGCGTGCCGCTCACCGTGCTGGTGGACGGACGCACACCCTTAGAGAACGTGACCCGCTTCGCTAAAAACAGCGGCTATCAGGTGGAGAGCAAGTCTGTGGGCGAGGACTGGGAGCTGGTTATTTCCTAATGGAGCAGATTGCCACCTTCCACACCCACTTTGGGGCGGTGTCCTTCCATCGGCGGCTGAAGGCGCTGGGGGACAACCCGGTGATGATGCCGGTGCCCCGCCGCCTGTCTGCCTCCTGCGGCACCTGCGTGCGCTTTTCTCTGCCCTTTGCGGCCGGAACCATGGCCGACGAGGATTTAGATACAGTCTACGCCGTGGAGGATGGCAGGGTGCTCTACGAAAATGAGGAAACATAAAAAATCGCCCGGGAACCTGTGTGTTCCCGGGCGGTTTTTTGCAAGCAGCTAATTTGTGCAAAAAAAGTGCAGGAATAGGCAATGCCTTATACCACCCCCTTATGCTACAATGAGAGCAATCAAAGGGAGGGCACGCCATGAATTTGTTTGGACTGGAGCTTGAAGTTAAAAATACCCCGGAGCTGGACAAGGGCTTTGTGCCCCTTGCCCGTTTTTTCGGGGAGTATACCCGGCAGGCGACTCACCCCTTCGCCCTGGCGGTGGAGCGGGAGGATGGACTTGTCTCGGTGTTTGAGACAGCCGTGCGCAACACGGAGGTGCTGGACGAGGCCGACCGCTTTTATATTGACCGTCTGGCTAAGCTGCTCCTCTGGCTGCGGGGCGGGTGGAAGCTGGTGGCCTGCGGCAGCGGCGCGGCGGCGGAGTATCTCAAGAGTGCTTACGCCCCAGAAGGCAGCCGGGCCTTTGACCGGGGCTTTATGGAAAAGGTGTACGAGCGCCCTTTTGAGGTGGAGAGCTGTCCCTATGGAGAGAGACCCGCCGTCAAGGAAAGCTCGACTCCGGTGGGGCGCCACACAGAGGGGTGCCGCATTGGTCTGGACGCAGGTGCCAGCAACATAAAGGTCTCAGCCGTAACAGACGGCGAGAGTGTGTTCTCCCAAAGCTATCCCTGGCGGCCCAAGGAGCAGACCGACCCGGCCTACCACATGGAGCATCTCACAGCCGCCCTAAAGGAGGCGGCGGGACAGCTGCCCCGGGTGGATGGAGTGGGCGTATCCTCTGCCGGTGTGTTTGTGGGAGAGCGGTGCATGGTGGCAAGTCTGTTCTTGGGCGTGGGTGAGGAAGATTTTGACAGGTACATAAAGAATATTTTTCCCCGTGCCATTCGTACGCTGGGGGAGCACGTCCCCTATGCCATTGCGAACGACGGCGACGTGACCGCTCTGGCAGGGGCTATGGCGCTAAACAAAAACGGCATTCTGGGCATCTCTATGGGTACCAGCCAAGCCGGGGGCTATGTGGACGGCAAGGGGAATATTACCGGCTGGTTTAACGAGCTGGCCTTTGCCCCACTGGATGCCGGAAAAGGCGCGGCTTGGGACGAATGGAGCGGCGATGTGGGCTGCGGCGTAAAATATCTCAGCCAGGACGGGGCGGTTAAGCTGGCTGAAATGGCTGGGATTTCCCTGCCGGACGGTGCACCCGCCGACCGCTTTGCTCATGTGCGCAGACTCATGGACAGCGGGGATCAGTGGGTGCAGACCGTCTACCGGGATTTGGGCGTCTACTTAGGCCATGCCCTGGCCCTGTATGCTCAATTTTACGACATTCACTGCGTACTCATTATGGGAGGCGTGGCCGGGGGCCTAGGCGGGGACATCATTCTAAGCCAGGCTCGCCGTGTGCTGGCCGAGGAGTACCCGGAATGTGTTTTCTCTGTGGAGGCGCCTGACAGCAAGGTGCGCCAGCTGGGTCAGTCCGTGGCTGCGGCAAGTCTGCCATAGAAGCGCGGAGCGCCCGGGAGCAGGAGACTAAGACCTGGAGCGGAGCGAAAATTGGTAAGCCGCAAAGCGGCTGGACAAATTTTGCGCAGTCGCAGGGGCTTAGGCTCCGTCGCGGAGGGGGCAGAGCGTGACAGGGAGAAGCGCGGAGCGCCCGGGA
>CAZDDZ010000017.1:0-36048 GCA_964504285.1 uncultured Pseudoflavonifractor sp. | reverse complement strand
GTCCAGCAGGAGCAAATTTTTGTCAGCGCAAGGAAAAAGGCGCAGGTAATACTGACGTATTGCCAAGTCATTTTCTGCGGCGTTGGCAGAAATTTGCCCAGCTGGACCGCGTTTGGATTATACTGGTCAGGCTACCCGCCCAGATAGGCCTTTTTCACGCTCTCGTCGGCCAGCAGCTCCTTGGCGGGAGCCGTCTTTACAATGCGACCGGTTTCCAGCACATAGCCCCGGTCGGCCACCGAAAGTGCCATTTTGGCGTTCTGCTCCACCAGGAGAATGGTTACGCCGCTCTGGTGAAGGGACCGAATAATTTCAAAAATCTGGTCCACCAAAATGGGGGCAAGCCCCATGGAAGGCTCGTCGAGCATAAGCAGCTTGGGAGAGGACATGAGGGCACGCCCCATGGCCAGCATCTGCTGCTCGCCGCCGGAGAGGGTACCGGCCACCTGACGGCGGCGCTCCTTCAGCCGGGGAAACTGCTCGTACACCCGCTCCAGCCCGGGGTCGATTTCGCTGCCCGGACGGGAAAAACCACCCATCTCCAGGTTTTCCTCCACCGACATCTGAAGAAATACCCGGCGCCCCTCGGGCACATGCGCCATCCCCTGATAGACCATTTTGTGGGCAGGCACGTTGGCAATGCTCTGGTCCAGGAAGGTAATCGCTCCCGTGCGGCTGCGCAAGAGGCCGGATACCGTTTTCAAAATGGTGGATTTCCCCGCGCCGTTGGCGCCGATGAGGGTAACCACCTCGCCCTCCTCTACCTGAAAGGAGATATCCTTGACCGCGTGAATGGCCCCGTAATAGACGTTAATGTTCTCTACGTTGAGCATCATGAGGTCAGTCCTCCTTTCCGGTGCCCAGATAGGCCTCGATGACCACCGGGTTATTCATAATTTCGTCAGCCGTACCCTTGGCGATAATCTGGCCGAAGTTTAAGACGCAGATACCCTCGCAGATGCCCATGACCAGGCTCATATCGTGCTCAATGAGCAGAATGGCAATGCCGAAGGTATCACGGATTTTCACGATGTTCTCCATAAGCTCGGCGGTCTCCGACGGGTTCATGCCCGCCGCCGGCTCGTCCAGCAGGAGAAGGGAGGGATTGGTGCCCAGGGCGCGGACGATTTCCAGCCGCCGTTGGGCGCCGTAGGGCAGGCTTCCCGCCTTGGCCTTAGCCATATCCTGCATATCAAAGATGGAGAGGAGCTCCATAGCGCGCTCATGGGCCTTTTTCTCCTCCTTCCAGTAGCCGGGCAGGCGGAAAACACCCTGGAACATGCCGTAGTTAATGTGGTTGTGGAGACCCAGCTTTACATTGTCCTCCACGGTAAGGTTATTAAACAGGCGAATGTTCTGAAAGGTCCGGGCAATGCCCAGCTTGTTGACCTGGGTGGTGTTCATGCCCTGGGTATCCCGTCCGTCCAGCATGATGGTGCCCCGGGTTGGTTGGTACACCTTGGTCAGCAGGTTAAAGACCGTGGTCTTGCCCGCACCGTTGGGGCCGATAAGTCCGGCAATTTCAGTGCGGCCAATGGCCATGTCGAACTCGTTGACGGCGGTAAGTCCGCCGAAGTCGATGCCCAGGTGACGGCACTCCAGAATGGGGCTTTTATCTGCGTCCCGCTCCGGAATGCGGTTGGTGCTGGGGACGGGCACCAGCTTGGTATTGGGCTTTTCAGGCTTAGGCATTGGTTCCATCCCCCTTTCTGCCGGCATTTAATTTCCTAGGCAGGATTTTTTCCTTTGTTCTGCGGAAGAAGCCCTTAATCACAGGGTTGTTGGTGGCAATCATCACCAAAATGAGCACAATAGCGTACACCAGCATACGCTGATCAGCAAACTGGCGAAGCATTTCGGGCAGAACTGTCAGGGCAGCCGCCGCAATAATGGAGCCCCACATATTGCCCAAACCGCCCAGCACCACAAAGACCAGCACCAGGATAGAGGTGTTAAAGTCAAATTTGTTGGCAATGGCGGTGGGGAAGTTCATTGCAAACAACGCACCCGCCGCACCGGCCAGCGCCGCCGAGGTGACAAATGCCATCAGCTTATATTTGGTAACGTTAATGCCCACGCTTTCTGCGGCAATGCGGTTATCCCGCAGGGCCATAATGGCTCGGCCCGAACGGCTGTTGACCAGATTGAGAATGACAAACAGGGTCACCATAATCAAAACAAAGCCTGCGGCAAAGCTGGAAATCTGGGGAATGTTGGACACGCCCATGGGCCCCTTAATAATTTCAATGCCGCCCGGTTCCAGCCCCAGGGCATCCACGCCGCTGAGAAGGTTCATGTGCAGACCGCGGCTATCCACGCCCACATAGAGGTTATTAATAATACTCTTGATAATCTCGCCGAAAGCCAAGGTAACGATGGCCAGATAGTCACCGTTGAGACGGAGCACCGGAATCCCTACCAGCAGACCGGCAATACCGGCGCAGATAGCCCCGATCATCATGGCAACAGCCAGCCGCACCGGATCGGAGGGAATCGCGTTTTGCAGGCTCATGGCCGCCACTACGCCGGAAAAAGCGCCCACGCTCATAAAGCCCGCGTGGCCCAGGGAGAGCTCACCCAGAACACCTACCGTCAGGTTCAGCGAGAGGGCCATGACCACATAGGCACAGATGGGCACCAGCTGCCCCTGAAGGGAGTAGGACAGCATGCCGCCCTGGCGGAGCACATTACTGCCCAAAAACTGAAGCACCACAAAGGCCACAATAACCAAACCATAAGTAAAGGTGTTTTTTCGGGTGGTTTTGTTCATATTTTGTAATCTCATACCCGCCACCTCACACTTTCTCGCTGATTTGCTTGCCCAAAAGCCCGGTGGGCTTTACCAGCAGAACCACAATCAGCACGGCGAACACAATGGCGTTGGAGAGCTGGGAGAGATAGACGTTGGCAAAAATCTCGATGATGCCCAGCAGCAGACCGCCCAGCAGCGCGCCGGGCACAGATCCAATGCCGCCGAATACTGCGGCGGTAAAGGCCTTGATACCAGGCATAGAACCGGTGGTTGGCATAAGCGTGGGGTAAGCCGAGCACAGCAGCACGCCCGCGATAGCAGCCAGTGCAGAGCCAATGGCAAAGGTCACCGAGATCGTGGTATTTACGTTAATACCCATCAGCTGGGCGGCCCCTTTATCCTCCGAGCAGGCCCGCATGGCCTTGCCCATCTTGGTCTTGCTGGTAAAGAGGGTAAGGGCAATCATGATGATGATACAGGCGGCGATGGTGGTCAGGGTCACATAGGAAATAATCAGCTGCCCGTCAAAAAGTTTGAGGGAACCGTCACCCACGATGCTTGGAAACACCTTGGGATTGGACTTCCACAAAAGCTGGGCTGCGTTCTGGAGAAAGTAGCTCATGCCGATAGCGGTAATCAGCACCGCCAGCGAGGGGGCCTGTCGCAGGGGCTTATAGGCCAGCCGCTCAATTACCACACCCAGAACGGTGCACACCAGCATGGCCAGCAGCACCCCCACAACGGGGGGAAGCTGGAAGGTGGACATGGCAAAGAAACAGATATAGGCACCCACCATGATCACGTCGCCATGGGCGAAGTTAAGCATTTTGGCAATGCCGTATACCATGGTATAGCCCAGAGCGATGATAGCATAAATACTGCCCAGGCTGATACCGTTAATAATATAGGACAGGAAGGTCACAACACACACCTCATTCCGAAAAAAGCAGTTATCGGGAAGACCGCCAACTCACGTAGGCAGTCTCCCCGCAACCTTTTGCGAAGCAAATTCATCTTAAGTTAATTTTGGGGAAAATTTACTTTTCCCCAAAATACCATAACCCGCGCGCGGAGCGCGAAACCGGGGGTATCGAGGGACGACCGCGCCCAGTGCTCACACTGGCGCAGTCCCTCGTATCTAGGGGGTATTGGATACCCCCTAGAAATGCGAAGCATTAATCCATTCCTACGTAGCTGCCGTCTTTAATTACCATGCCCTTGGGGGCCTTAGAAACAGCACCGGTGGCGTCCCAGGTCATCTGATCGCCGGTAAGCCCATCAAAGGTAAGGGTGGGGAAGGTCTCGATCATTTTGGCGCAAATGTCGGCTGCGCTCATGTCGGGGGTGCAGCCGGCCTTTTCCAGGGCCGCCTTATAGGCATAGACACAGTCGTAAGCGTCGGCAGCAAACTGGTTGGGAACCTCCTTGAACTTCTCCTGATAGGTCTTGACAAAGCTGGCGGTACGCTCGTCGGAGGAGTCGGCGTTAAAGGGGGTGAGGAGCATAACACCCTCGGCCAGGCTGATGTCAAAGCCCTCCAGACCCAGAATGCCGTCCATGCCGTCCACGCCGAAGAACTTGGGGGAATAGCCCATGCCCTTGGCCTGGGACAGGATGAGGGAAGCGGGGGTGTAGTAGATGGGCAGGAACACAAGCTCGGCGCCCTTATTCTTGGCATCGGTGAGCTGTGCGTTAAAATCGGTGTCGCTGCCGTCCATAAAGGAGGTCTCGCTGACAACCTCCAGCCCCAGCTCGGCGGCCTTAGCCTTAAAGGTCTCGTAAATACCGTTGGAGTAAACGTCGTCGCTCTTATAGATTACAGCGACCTTGGTGGCCAGGCTCTGGTCCTTAATGTACTGGGCGGAGGCGGAGCCCTGGTTGGGGTCGGTAAAGCACATCTGGTACATGTTGTCCTTACCCTCGATAACGGCGGTGGAGGAAGCGGAGGGAGTCAGGGCAAAGATGCGGTCCTTAAAGGTGTTGGCAGCAGTGGCCTCGCAGGGCTTGGAGGTAACCGAGCCCAGGGAAATCTGCACGCCCCAGCCCTTCAGCGCATTGTAGGCGTTGACGGCCTTCTCGGCATCGTGAGTGTCGTCCTCGTACCGCAGCTCGAACTGGATGGGGCCGCCGGCGGCGTTAATTTCGTCCACGGCAATCTGAGCGCCGTTTTTGGCAGCGGTACCATAAATGGCGGCGCCACCGGTCAGGGGGCCCGTACCGCCCAGCTTAAAGGCGTTGCCGCTGCTGGTCTGTCCGCCGGAACCACCGTTAGCACAGCCGGAAACCAGGCCCAGAGTGAGCGCACCGGCCATGGCGAGAGCAAGAAAACGTTTCTTCATTTCATCTACCTCCTAGTTAGGTTGTTGACAATTATAATTGTAAGGGCCGCAATTGTCAACTGTATAAATGCACAACAGCCGCCCAGCAGAGGCGGCTGTTGTGGTGTATTATCGACAGAAACGGACTAAATTACCAGTCCGCCATTGGGGGCGAGCACTTGCCCGGTAAGAAAGTCTCCAGAGGGAGAAGCCAAAAACAAAATGCTTTCAGCCACATCAGCCGGTGCTCCAATTCTCATGAGCGGGGTCTCCTCCCGCAGTGTTTCCAAGGCTTCCAGGTCTAAATGGCGGTTCATATCGGTGGCGATAACCCCGGGAGCCACACAGTTCACTGTAACTCCTGACGGTCCCAGCTCCTTCGCCAGCGCCTTTGTAAAGCCGATTACCGCCGCCTTAGATGCCGAATAAGCCACCTCGCAAGAAGCACCAATCTGTCCCCACATAGAGGAAACAGTAATAATTTTCCCCGACTTTCGATGGACAAAGTGCGGAATTACAGCTTTGCAGCAATGGAATACTCCATCTACGTTTACGGCAAAAATTTGCCGCCAGGACTCCTCTGTCATATCGCCCAGCAGGCCCTGCCAAGCCACTCCGGCGTTGCACACCAAAATGTCAAGTTGACAAAATTTCTCCAACACATTGTCAACCATTCCTTGGGTCTCCCGCGGATTTGTTATATCGGCGCACACCGCCATAGCCGTATATCCCGCCGCCGTAAGCTCGTCCACCATAGAACTTGCCAGCTTTGGCTGGCTGTGGCTGTGGATTGCCACCGCGTATCCCGCGGCGGCAAAGCGGCGGACGGTCTCCCGCCCGATTCCACCGGTGCCGCCGGTAATCAGAGCTACCTTTTGCGCCATTGTTTTCCCCCGCTTTCTTCCCATCATATTTCTGGAAATTGTCGTTTGTTCATACAATCGTAAAGAAACTGTGATATTATGTCAAGTACTTTTCAAGACGAGGTGTTTCCCATGAAGTGTTCCAAAAAGCTGCTTTCCGCTCTCTGCGCCTGCGCGCTGGGGGTGAGCCTGTCCGTGCCTGCCCTGGGCTATTCCGACGTGCCCACAGGGGCCTGGTATTCTAAGGATATACAGACGGTCACCGAAAAGGGTCTGATGAACGGTGGCTCCGGCGACCTGTTTTTGCCCATGGCGTCGGTAAACCGGGCCACGGTGATTACCGTGCTCTGGCGACTGGAGGGTTCCCCCAAAACCGAAACCGCCAGCCCCTTTCCTGATATTGCAGCCGAAAACTGGGCCTATTCCGCCGCCGCCTGGGCCAAAGAGGTCGGCATTGCTACCGGCTACACAGGCGGCACCTTTCACCCCAACGATGTGGTAACCCGGGAGCAGCTGGCCGTTTTCCTATACCGCTATGCCCAGTATAAAAAGGGGGACATTGCCTCAGGCGTGGTGGAGCTCTACCCTGACGCGAAATACATCAGCCCCTGGGCGCTGTCCGGCATGAAGCACGCCCTGGGCGCAGGTTTGATGACAGGTACCAGCGTAGGTCTTTCCCCGCTGGGCTATGCCACCCGTGCCGAACTGGCCACCATTTTGGTGCGACTCACTACCCCTGTACAGGGGTAGTCAAATGTATTTGCTTTTCCATTCGCTCCCTGAAAGTGCCCTCCGGTAAAAACTGGTGGGCACTTTTTTATGGACAGAGCGCCCAAACCGTTACTCCGGCCTGCACCAGCAGAATGGCGGGCAGACCGTACTTAAAATACCAGTGGCGGGTCTTATGCCGGAACGCATACATTCCGCCAAACGCGCCAGGAGAGCCGCCCAGCAGAGCCAACAGGAACAGGGTTCGCTCGGGTACCCGCCAGCCGCCCTGTATTGCCCGACGCTTATCAAAGCCCATGACGCAGAAGGCAATTACGCTTAAAATCCCCACCCAAAGGAGAATCCAGTTTCCGTATTCCATTAAAAAATCTCTCATTCTTTGCCCTCCGCCGGGAACGCCACAAAGCCGCCCCCTTCTTTTGTAGTGTCGTACCAGAGGCGCAGGTCAATTTCCAGACGCTTGCCGCCATCCGCCACGGCACAGGTAACCCGGTCTCCGTCACAGTGCAGCTCGGTAATCAGCACCCAGTGCCAGGCATCCAGATTTTCCACCCGTCCATTGTGGAGATTGAGGAAGGCCACCGGGCAGTCCCCTTGAAGTCCGGCTCTGATAAAAGCGGCACAGTCATAAAAGCTAGGGCGGGCGGTGACTTTTTGGGGTACCTCCAGCTCCAGCGGCGAGGCCTCTATTCCACGGGCGGCGGCAAATCGCACAATCGCCCCCGCATATTTCCTCACGGCGTTCAGTCCCTGAGGCCCGGGGGTGACGAAGTCCCACACCTCGTCCATGTAGGCCACAAACCCTTCCCGCTCCATATCCTTTAGGGGACATAGCCCCGCCAGCTTCCTCCGGGTATGGGCCAGGTAGCACAGCTGCATTGCCGCCGTGGTGGGGCCGCAGCCCGCCTTGCGCCGCCAAAGCTGACGGTACCACTCCTGATTTGCCCCGTAATACCGGTTTTCTCCCTTTGTAATTTCCAGCCGCCACGGCTGCTTCAGCGCCAAAGGTTCCATTATAATGCCGCCTTTTTTCGTATTTTAAATGCAACAAAAATCTCTGCAATTCGGTTTATTTCGTGGTTATTTTAGCCTGACCAGAAAAAAACGCAAATGCGATTCGAACTTACTTTTATTCAGCAGATATTATTATACACGCTTTGTTCTAGGAAAACAAAATAAGTGTTACCATTTTGTCTGCCATGGAATATAATGGAGTTATATTTTTTTGAAGTAATTAGAGCACATCTGAAAAGTAGCGAAATGCACAGAAACGCAGAATTTTTCTGTCAGGAAAATCGGCGCTGTCATGACGGAAAAAGACAAGTTTACGGACGTTTTGACGCCGTTCAGATACGCTCCAGTAATCTTTTAATTTTTAAGCCCACTACCCTCGGCTGAGAACGTATAACACGGTTTTTAGGCACATGGCCGCGCCCCATGCTTTGTTATCCTCCTTGCCTTACGGCAAGTACGGCTTCGTCGTCTGCCTTGCCTGGAACACGTCCATGCCCCCAAAAACTCCGCAGGACCTCAGCCACTGAAAAAGCAGTGTTTCAGAAGGCAGAGGACGCGGTGGGGCTGACGCCCGACAAGGACGGCAACGCACTAAACGCTGTTTTTCAGTGGCTGAGGCGTATTGTACTTTGTTAACCGTTGGTAGGGAACCTTTTAAATAATAACAAGGTCGGCTATACCTAAGGGTACAGCCGACCTTGTTATTTGATTTAATGTGGCAGCTCGCCCTTGTCCTCCGGCTCCTCTGTGCCCTCATGGGACTGAGGAATGACCTTGGGGGCAGCTGTGTGCAGCTTAGGCTCGGGGGTCGCGCCGTAATGATCGGCCAGCGCAGGGTCACGCCCCTCCAAAATAGCCAGCATTTCGGCACCGGTAATGGTCTCCTTATTAAGAAGATACTCCACCACCTTGTCCATATCCTCCCGATTTTCCTCTACGACCTTTACAGCAGCGTCATAGCACTTGCGCAAAATGACGGCCACCTCGGTATCAATGTCGGCGGCGGTATTTTGGGCACAGTCAATGCCGTAGCCGCCCTCCAGGTACTGGTTGCGGCGGGAGGCCAAGGCCATCATGCCGAATTTATCGCTCATGCCGTAGAGCGCCACCATGTTTCGGGCAATGGAGGTGGCGTCCTGAATGTCCTGGGCAGCGCCATTGGTCATGGTGCCCAGCACCACCTCCTCAGCGGCGCGGCCGCCCATGGAAACCGCGATGCGGGCCATCAGCTCATCACGGGTACGCAGCTCGGTTTTATCCTCCTCCGGCATGAGAAGGGTGTACCCCAGACTTCCCTGGGTGTGCGGCACAATGGTAATTTTCTGCACAGGCTCGCTGTTTTTCTGCTTGTAAGCCACCATGGCATGGCCCACCTCGTGGTAAGCCACCAGTCGTTTTTCAAACTCAGTGAGCACACTGCCCTTTTTCTCCGCCCCTGCAATGACCATCTCAAAGGCAGCCAGCAGGTCGTTCTGATTAACCGCCTTACGGCCCAGGCGCACTGCCCGGAGGGCGGCTTCGTTAACCAGATTGGCCAAATCCGCGCCCACGGTACCCGCGGTAGCCAGGGCAATTTTGTTCAGGTCCACGTCCTCTGCCAGACGAATATTGCGGGTGTGTACCTGGAGGGTGGCAAGCCGACCTGCCAAGTTGGGGCGGTCAATGGTAATGCGGCGGTCAAAGCGGCCGGGCCGCAGGAGAGCCTGGTCGAGCACCTCGGGCCGGTTGGTGGCCGCCAGAAGGATTACGCCCTTGGTGGGGTCAAAGCCGTCCATCTCGGCCAGGAGCTGGTTAAGGGTCTGCTCCCGCTCGTCGTTGCCGCCCATGCGGTTGTCACGGGACTTGCCGATGGTGTCGATTTCATCGATAAAGACAATACAGGGTGCCATTTTGGCGGCCTCTTTAAACAGGTCGCGGACACGGGACGCACCCACGCCGACAAACATTTCCACAAAGTCGGAGCCGGAGATGGAGAAGAAGGGAACATTTGCCTCACCGGCCACAGCCTTTGCCAAAAGGGTCTTACCGGTGCCGGGAGGTCCCACAAGGAGCGCGCCCTTGGGAAGCTTCGCGCCGATTTCGGTGTACTTTTGCGGATTATGGAGGAAGTCAATAATTTCCACCAGGGACTCCTTGGCCTCGTCCTGACCGGCCACGTCCTTAAAGGTCACGCCGGTTTTCTTTTCCACATAGACCTTGGCGTTGGCTTTCCCTACACCGCCTACGCCGCCCAGTCCGCCGCCGCCCATTTTGCTGGCCATAAAGCGGAACAGGAAGAACATGACGCCCAGCATGAGGACAAAGGGCACCACATAACCCAAAATCATGTCGATAATCATGGAGGACTGCTGCACAATGGCCTTGCTGTACGATACGCCGTGCTCGTCCAGCAGGGTAATGAGCCCCTGATCCTGGAAGGACGGCGCGGTAACGTAGGTCATTTTCTTCTCCCCGCCGGCGGCGGCAAAGAAGGGATTTAGCTGCTGGGGTGTGGGAGTGGGGGTAGGGGCGGGCGCAGGCTCCGGCTGGGGCTCCGCCTTGGTAATGACGAAGGTGCCGTCCTCCTGCTGCGTGGCAGTGATGCCCTCCTTAAGGGTAATGGCATACTGGTTGCTCTGTACCGTTACCCGCTCGACCAAGTCCTGCTTGACCCACTCCCGGAACTGGGAGTAGTCAATCTCCACGGTGTTGCTCCCCCGGAACATAGCAAATACGCTTTGAAGCAGCAGAGTAATAATCAGGGCCCACAGAATAATGGATACCAATCCCAACCAACCCTTGCGGTTATCGGGACCTCCGGGCTTTTTCCCGTTGTTGTTATTTTGATTATCGGGCTTCAATCTTTCGCCCTCCTTAGTGTTATATCTGGCATTTATCAGGCTGGCGGGTTCCGCGCCGCCACCTAAAATTTTAGCATTTGCCCGCAAAGCGGACAAATGCGCATACAATAGCTGTACCGCAGTTATTGTACCACACGAAAGAACGGATTACAAGAAACGCCCCGGTGAGAAGCTGTAAACTTTCTATGAAGATAGGGGTATTTTCGGCTTTCTCTTGGGGGCCTGGTATGTTATAATAAGCGAGTACATCATGTGAAACGTGGAAAGGCAGGACTTGCCATGAGAGAAGAAAAACGTCCCCGTCCCGAACAGGAAGCCGAAGCTGACGGCGTAATCGAGGGCCGCAACGCGGTCATTGAGGCGCTGCGCGCCGGGACAACCATTGATAAAATTTATATTGCCCGGGGAGAGACCGACGCGGCCCTGGGGCATATCGCCAGTACCGCCCGCTCCAAGGGCGTGGTGGTCGTGGAAGCTGACCGCCGCAAGCTGGACTATATGAGCCGCACTCACGCACACCAGGGAGTCATTGCCATGGCCGCCGTGCGGGAGTACGCCAGTGTGGACGATATTTTAAACGCTGCCCGGGAAAAGGGCGAGGCTCCCCTGGTGGTGGTGTGCGACGAGCTATCCGACCCGCACAATCTGGGCGCGGTAATCCGTACCGCCGAATGTGCCGGAGCCCACGGGGTAATTATCCCCAAGCGGCGCTCGGCGGGACTTACCGCCATTGTGGCCAAGACCTCAGCGGGCGCGGTGGCCCATGTGCCGGTGGCCCGTGTGGCCAATCTCACCGGACTTCTAAAGGAACTTAAGGACGAGGGTCTGTGGATTTTCGGCTCAGCGGCCGACGGCACCACCCCGCTCTATCAGGCCGACCTAAAGGGCCCCGCCGCCATCGTCATCGGCAGTGAAGGGGACGGCATGGGCCGTCTGGTTTCGGAGCAGTGTGACTTTACCGTTAGTATTCCCATGCGGGGCAAGCTTAACTCTCTCAATGCCAGTGCCGCCGCCGCCATTATGCTCTATGAGGCGGTGCGACAGAGAAGCACAGGCACATAGGGGAGCTTATTTTGAACCCGCAGCGGAGCGAACGCGGCCTGGCCACGCGCCCAATGCGAGCGTGACAATGAACAGCAAAGGACGATTTGACATATGCCAAAAGACCGGGATGACAAACTGAATAAGGGTTCCGGTGATTTTTCCCTGGAGGAAATTCTGGCGGAGTACAGCATTGACGAAAAGGTGGTGGCCTTTCCCGGCTCCCGCGTAGCTGTGGGGGTGGAAGATGAGCCGTCAGAGCAGGATGTCTCACCTGCCCCGTCCCAGCTCCCCAAAAAACGGCCTGCGGGCGAAAAGGTGCTGGACTTTCCCCGCACCGAGGAGACCCCGGCCGACACACCCCAGGAACCTCAGGAGGACGAGCCTGCCAGTCCCCTTCAAATAGGCCTTGACAAGCTGCGGAAAAAGGCCGACGACTATGCCGAGCACATGTTTGAGGAGGAGGGTGTGGAGGACGACGAGGATGTGCGTCTGGCGGAAAAATACCTCCCCGGCGTGGACGAGGAGGATGAGGACGCCCCCCTTAGGGTGCGTAAGCCCCGCCGTACCGTGTCTCCCGCTCCCGATTTGCCGCCTCAAGAGCTGTACCGCCGCTATAACAAGGGGCTTTCCTTTTTGCGCTTTCGGGCTATTCTGGTTTTCCTACTGTCCCTGCCCCTGCTGTATTTGACGCTGGCCCCCTTTTTCCGGTGGCCCCTGCCGGGACTGCTTGGGGCCTCTCACGAAATTCGGGTATACACCCTGGCCGGTATGCAGGGCGCGGCCCTGCTGCTGGGCTTTGACGTATTTTTATCCGGTCTGCTGCAAATTTTCCATACCGGATTCGGAATGAATACTCTTGTCTCCCTGGCCGGCGTGGCCACCCTGGCCGACGCCCTTGCCCTTGAGGCCCTTGGCGGGCGGGAGGAGTGGCTGCCCTACTGCGCCATTACCACGCTGGCTCTGGCCTTTTGTATGTGGGGACAGTATCTTAAGCGGCGCGGCTCACGCAGCGCCTGCCGCACGGCAGCCGCCGCCTCAGAGCCTTATCTGGTCACCCTGGACGCCGACAAGTGGAACGGGCGGGAGGCCTACGTCAAATGGTCGGGAGAGCCTGTTGGCTTTGGCAGTCAGATTCAGGCACCCGACGGAGCACAGCGAATTTTCTCGGTAACTGCGCCGCTCCTTTTTATTGCCTGTGTCCTTTTTTCTCTCATTTCCTCTCTGGGGCAAAAGAGACCGGAGCTGATTTTGTGGTGCCTGTCTGCCACCCTTACCGCCGCTGGCTCTTTTTCCGCCCTCCTCTGCTTCGGGATACCGTGGAGCAGGCTCTGCCTGCGTCTTGCCAAGTCAGGGGCCGCCCTGGCGGGGTGGGACGGCATTGCCGCCACTCGCAGCAGCGCCGGTATCCTACTCACCGACACCGACCTGTTCCCCCCAGGCGCAGTGTCGCTTAACGGCATCAAAATTTTTGGGGACTTCCCGGTGGAAAAGGTAGTTGCCTGTGCCGCTACCCTGATCCGGGACTCGGGCAGCGGACTGGACAAGGTATTTCATGACCTGCTCCGCTCCCAAGGGGCAGTTTACCGCCACTGCGGGGAATTTGCCGTTTACGAAGGGGGCCTTACCGCCGTCATCCGGGATGACCAGGTGCTGGTGGGGTCAGCGGCCTTTATGCACCTGATGGAAATTTCCCTCCCCCAGGGACTTAACGTAAAGAACGCGGTTTTTTGTGCCATTAACGGAGAATTGGCCGGAGTATTTGCCCTGAACTACTCCCTCCACTCCGCGGTTTCCCCCTCCATCACCGCCTTGACCCGCAACCATGTGGGTCCGGTGCTGGCCACCCGTGACTTTAACATTATCCCCGCCATGCTTCGCCAACGGTTTAAGCTGCCGGTGGAAAAAATGGAATTTCCGCCGGTGGAGCGGCGCAACGCCCTGTCCCAGACCGATCAGGAGCATAGCCCGCTCCTGACCGCCGTCCTCTGCCGAGAGGGTCTCTTTCCTTTTTCCGAGGCGGTGGTGGGCGGCAGCCGCCTGCGGCTGGCAGTGCGGTTAAACGCGTTTTTTGCCTCGCTTGGTTCATTTTTAGGCGTGCTTCTGGCCTTTTACATTACCTTTTCCGGTTCCTTTTCCTCCCTTTCACCGGCCAATTTGCTCATCTTCATGTTTACCTGGCTGGTACCCACACTGCTCATCTCCGGCTGGGTGGATCGCTATTGACAAACTAAGGCTGACGGCCACTGGCCGCCAGCCTTTTATTTCCCTTGATACCTTGTATCTTTTTAGCATTTTTGTTATAATAGAATGTAATTTTGTGACGAAAAGGAGGGCGGGGCAAATGAAATACAGCCAGTGGAATCTCCGCCCCCTGTCGGCAGCCGGGCAGGCCTCCCTGGAGAGGGCAGGAATCGCCCCTTTACCCGCCTGTGTGCTGTGCGCCCGTGGGCTGGATACGCCGGAAAAGGCCGCACAGTTTCTCTCCGCCGGTGGGGAACTGCTCTGTGATCCCATGCTCCTGCGGGACATGGACAAGGCGGCTGCCCGTATTACGCTGGCTCTGGAGCAGGGAGAGACCATGGCGGTTTACGGCGACTACGATGTGGACGGCATTACCTCCACCTGTCTCCTTTCCGATTATCTGCGCTCCAGGGGCGGCAAGGTCATCTCCTATATTCCCGACCGCATGGAGGAAGGGTACGGCGTCAATCGGGACGCCCTTGATACCCTTGCCGCCCAAGGGGTGGGACTAATTATTACCGTGGACTGCGGCATTACCGCCGTGGAGGAAGCCGCCTACGCCAAGTCTCTGGGTGTGGCGCTGATTATCACCGACCATCACGAGTGCAAGTCGGCTCTGCCCGAGGCGGTCGCCGTGGTGGACCCCCATCGGCCCGACTGCACGTATCCCTTTCCCTTTCTCGCCGGTGTGGGGGTTGCCCTCAAGCTGGTGCTGGCGCTGGGCGGCCCGGAAAACCATCAGCCCCTTTTGGAGCGCTATGCCGACCTGGCTGCCGTGGGCACCGTGGCCGACGTAATGCGTCTGGTGGGGGAGAATCGGGCCATTGTCCGCTATGGCCTGGCTTCCCTTGCGGCCCCCCGCCGCCCCGGCCTGAAAGCTCTTTTAGAAGAGGCGGGACTGAGCGACAAGCCCTTGACTTCGGCCTCCATCGGGTACACCCTGGCTCCCCGCATTAACGCGTCGGGCCGCATGGGTTGCGCCGGTTTAGCCGCCGAGCTGCTGCTCACCGACGATCCTACCCGCGCGGAGGTGTTAGCCCGGGAACTGTGCGCCCTAAACAAAGAGCGGCAGACCATTGAATTGGGCATTTTCGAGGAATGCACCGCCCTGGCGGAGGCCATGAACCCTGCGGAGCGATTTGCGCTGGTGCTCTCCAGCCCCGCGTGGCACCAGGGGGTGGTTGGCATTGTGGCCTCCCGCCTGACCGAGAAATTTTCCTGCCCCGCCTTTATGATTTGCTTGCAGGACGGCAAGGGCAAGGGCTCCTGCCGCAGCTTCGGCGGTTTTAACCTTTTTGCCGCCCTTGAGCAGTGCGAGGACTTGCTGGAGGGCTTTGGCGGCCATGAGCTGGCGGCCGGCTTTACCATTTTGGAGGAGCGCATCCCTGCCTTTCGTGCCCGGATGAACACCCTTGTGGCCCAGGCCACGGGGGGCAAGGAAATGGTCTCCGTCCTAGAGGCTGACGCGCTTATCGAGGACCCCGCGCTCCTCTCCCTGGAGCAGGTGGGTGCCCTGGATTTGCTGGAGCCTTACGGCACCGGCAATCAGCGCCCGGTCTTTCTTCTCTCCGGCTGCATCGTCTCCGCGCTAAGCGAGGTGGGCGGCGGGCGACACTTAAAGCTGAAAATCTCCTTTCGGGGCAAGACGTTAGACGCAATCTTCTTTTCGGCCACCGCCCAGGACTGCGGCCTGACCGCCGGCGACCGGGTCGACCTGGCCTTTCATCCTCAAATTAACGAATATCGGGGCTGGCGTACGGTGCAGCTGCAGCTGTGCGACCTGCGTCCCGCCCAAACCCGTGCCCAGGCAGAGCGCGCCCTTTATGAAAAATACCGCCGGGGCGAGCCTTTGACCGCCGCCGAGGCCGCCGCCCTCACCCCCAGCCGGGATGAGTTTGCCGGGCTTTGGCGTTATCTAAAGGGCAGGGCCGCCGGACAGCGGGTGGAGGAGCCCCTGGTTCGCCTGTGCAAAAATGTTGCCCACGCCACCGGTGCGCGTGAGACCTTTACCCGCACTATGATTTGCCTGGAGGTATTTTCCGAGCGCGGTCTTGTCCGGGTGGAGCATGGGGCCGACCATTTGCGGATTGACCTTAACCAGGTTGAGGGCAAGGTGGATTTGGAAGGGTCGTATATTCTGCAAAAGCTACGCAAACTAATGAATGAGTGAGTAAGAGACGCGCTACGCTTATCCCAATGCTAAGCCGATTCCTTTTTCACTATCGCCGGAGGTGACCGTATGGACCCCATTTTAGAGCGCTATCAGGCTCTTGAAGATAAAATAACGGCTTACAGCCCGTCGCTGGATACCCAGCGGCTCTTTTCCGCGTTCAATTATGCCGACAATGCCCACTCAGGTCAACTGCGCAAAGATGGCTCTCCCTTTGTGACCCACCCCCTGGCAGTGGCTGAAATTGTGGCCGATTTGGAGCTGGACGCCGACAGTATTATTGCCGCCATGCTTCACGACTGTATCGAGGACACCCAGGCCACCCACGAGGAGATTGCCAAACTCTTCGGCGCTACGGTGGCCGACCTGGTGGAGGGTGTTACCAAGCTCACCCGGGTGCAGTATACCTCTAAGGAAGAGGAGCAGATGGAGAACCTGCGCAAAATGCTCATGGCCATGGCCAAGGACATTCGGGTTATCCTCATTAAAATCTGTGACCGCCTGCATAATATGCGCACCATGGAATACCAGTCCGCCCGCAAGCAGAAGGAAAAGGCGCTGGAAACCATGGAAATCTACGCCCCCATCGCCCATCGCCTCGGTATGCAGCGGATGAAGTGGGAGCTGGAGGATCTGTCCCTTCAGTACCTGGACCCCGTGGGCTACAAGGAAATTGCCGACGAGCTGGCCGCCCGCTCCTCCGCTCATGAGGAATTCTTATCCGCCATTCAGAAGAAGATTCAGGAGCGGCTGGACGAGGAGGGCGTGAAATGCGCCGTCTATGGTCGGGTGAAGCATATTTATTCCATCTACCGCAAAATGTTTGCCCAGAGCAAGACTCTGGACGAAATTTTTGACCTCTACGCCTTTCGGGTCATTGTGGACGATATTTCCTCCTGCTACAATGTGTTAGGCTGTATTCACGACCTGTTTAAGCCGGTGCTGGGCCGCTTCAAGGACTATATCGGCACACCCAAGCCCAACATGTACCAGTCTCTTCACACCACGGTAATCGGCCGGGAGGGAATTCCCTTCGAGGTGCAGATTCGCACCTGGGAAATGCACCACACCGCCGAGTACGGCATTGCCGCCCACTGGAAATACAAGCAGGGCATGGCCAACGAAAAGCTGGGCAGCGAGGAGAACTTCGAGTGGGTGCGCAAGCTTTTAGAGAGCCAGCAGGACACCGACGCCGAGGAGTTTGTCCGCACCCTAAAGGTGGACATGTTTGCCGACGAGGTGTTTGTCTTTACCCCACGGGGCGATGTCATTAATCTTCCCGCCGGAGCCACCCCCATCGACTTTGCCTACTCCATCCACTCCGCCGTGGGCAACCATATGACAGGGGCTAAGGTCAACGGACGCATTGTCACCTTTGACTCCACCCTGAAAAACGGTGACATTGTAGAGGTCATCACCTCTAAATCGGCACACGGCCCCAGCCGCGACTGGATGAAGCTGTGTAAATCCAACGAGGCCCGCAACAAAATCCGCCAGTGGTTTAAGAAGGAGCGCCGCGAGGAGAACATTGCCACCGGAAGAGCCATGTTTGAATCGGAGCTCAAGCGGCAGGGCCTGCACATGACCGCGCTCACCGCCGAGGACACCCTTCCCTCTGTTTTGCGCAAGGTGCGCTTTAATGCCCTGGATGAGCTTTATGCCGCCATCGGTTACGGCGGCCTAACCGCCCAGAAGTCGGTCAACCGCATTAAAGAGGAGCTTACCCGCCTGGGCCGTATTAAAGAAGAACGAGCGGCCGCCGAGCGAGCGGCCACTGAGGGTATTTCCTTCCCCGCCACCCCTGCCGGACTGGAGAAGGCTCCCAAGAAATCGGACAGCGGCATTATCGTAGAGGGGCTTTCCGGTTGCCTGGTGAAGTTCGCCAAATGCTGTACCCCCGTACCCGGCGACCCGGTAATCGGCTTTATTACCCGTGGCTTTGGCGTTTCCGTTCACCGCTCTGACTGCCCCAACGCCGCCCCCGAACGCCGTCAGGGCGAAGAGGCCGGCCGCTGGGTAGCGGTATCCTGGGCCCAGGGCGAGGCGGCCGGTATTTATCAGACCACCCTGGAGATTTCCGCCAAGGACAGGGATGCGCTGGCGCTGGACGTAACCATGGGGCTTTCCGCCGCCAAGGTAAAGGTAGATTCCTTCTCGGCCCGCAGTCTGCCGGACGGCTATGCCGCTATTTCCATCTCCCTCCAGGTGCGGGATAAGGAGGAGCTGGCGGCCGTAGTCAATAAGCTCTCCCAAATCCCCGGCGTATACCAGGTCAAGCGGGCAACCGGATAATGTAAAAAGAATAAAGAAAAAAGAAGAAATAGAAATGGCCTTCTTCTTTTGTATAGGAGAGACTGGACTATGACTACAATAGAAATTGAGCGCAAGATTTCCGAGGTCTTTTCCGGTGGGGAAACCCTCTGCCGTGAGGTGCGTCTTACCGCCGAGGAGGCCGCCTATGTTCGCGGACACTATGCCGCCACCATCACCGAGATGGGCGAGCAGTGGTATCAATTACAGTTTAATTAAAAGAGGTTCTTTGACATGAGTGAAATGCCCTTTGTTCCCCTGCTGCTGGGTGCCGACATCAATGTGTACAGCATGGCCCGCGCCTTTCACGAGGCGTACGGCGTAAAAACCATTGCCTATGGCATGTACCCCTCCGGCCCCTGCTATGGCAGCAGCATCATTGACTACCGGGTGCGGGAGGATAACGACAGCCCGGCGGTGGTGCTGAAAAACGTCTGCGAGGTGGCCGCGGAATTCCCCAATCGGCAGGTCATTGTCTTGGGCTGCGGGGACAATTATCTCACCGCCATCGCGGAGAACATCCCCAAGTACCCCGCCAATGTGGTTGCCCCCTATATCTCTCTGGAGCTCATGGAGACCCTGATCCATAAGGAGAAGTTCTACGAACTCTGCGACCAATACGGCATCGACCATCCCGCCACCTTCGTCTACCATAAAAGCATGGGGCACGACTTTACTCTGCCCTTTGATGGCCCCTTTGTGGTAAAACCCGCCGAGAGTGCCACCTACTGGGATCACCCTTTTGACACGCAGAAGAAGGCCTACGTTTTAAAGACCCGTGCCGAGGTAGAGGCCGCGCTGGACGACGTTTACAGCCACGGGTACGAGGACTCCATGATTATTCAGGACTTTATCCCGGGGGACGACAGCTACATGCGGGTGGTGACCAATTACTCCGGGCAGGACGGCAAGGTGCGGCTCATGTGCGTGGGACATGTACTCCTGGAGGAGCACACCCGCCACGGCATTGGCAACCACGCCGTTATTATTACCGAGGATGAGCCGGAGCTCTGCGATAAGCTGCGCTACTTTTTGGAGGACATTGGGTACACCGGTTTTTCCAATTTTGACGTAAAGTACGATTCCCGGGACGGGAAGTTTAAGGTCTTTGAGATTAACTGCCGCCAGGGTCGCAGCAATTACTACGTCACCGGAGCGGGGCACAATTTGGCCAGGTATCTGGTGGAGGATGTGATTGAGCACAAGCCCTGCCAGCTGCTGGTCACCAAGAACCGCCACCTCTGGCGGGTTATCCCGCTAAAGGTGGCCTACGACTACATTCCCAGTAAGTACCACCCCGGCATGAAGGAGCTTATTGGGGCAGGGAAGTGGGTTAACCCCCTCTTTTATTCCCCCGACCGCGGACTGATCCACAAGCTGCGTATTCTCAAGGACCAGTGGCGCTACAAGGAGCGGTACGCCAGCAGCGGCCCGAAGGCAAACTAGGCACGGGCATTACGGCCGCGCCTTTCAGGGGGGATCAGTCCCCCTAGGGAGCCAGTGTGCACACTGGCTTGATACCCCCAGCTCTCCGAGGGGGTTTTGGGAGGTAACACCATGGAACATCGACTTGGCATTCTCGGCGGCATGGGTCCACAGGCCACCCAGGATTTTTATCAGCGAATTTTAGACCGCACGGACGCTGCCCGCGACCAGGAGCACCTGCCCACCTTTATTTTAAGCGACACTGCTATGCCTGACCGCACCGCCGCCATTTTGGGCGGAGATGCCGAGGGCTGCTACCGGCGACTGCTGGCCGATGCCAAAACCCTGGAAAATTGCGGCTGCACCTGCATCGCCATTCCCTGCAACACCTCCCACTACTTTGCCGACCGGCTGCAAGGGGCACTGGACATTCCTATTCTCCACATGGTGCGGGAAACCGCCAAGGTGGCGGCACGGCGTGGGTGCAAACGGGTGGGAATTTTGGCCACTGACGGCACCGTGAAAACCGGGGTCTATCAAAAGGAGCTTGAGGCACTGGGCCTGGAAGCCATTTCGCCCCCCGCCGAGACCCAGCGCCTGGTGATGAGCATTATTTATGACGAAATCAAAAAGGGCGAAACCGGTAGCCGAGAAAAGTTTTCCGCCATTGACAAGGTCGTGCGTGCCGCAGGGTGCGACTGCGCCATTCTGGGCTGTACCGAGCTGTCGGTCTACCGCACCTGCCACGCCCTGCCCGACTTTTATATCGACGCCATGGATGTATTGGCCGAGCAGGCCATTACCTTTTGCGGCTACCGTTTGCGAACCGTGTAGCCAACCTGTTTAATACACTCTTTCCGGAGGTGATTTTTACGGAACGTCCACGCCTGCCCCTTGGCGAGTACTGGCAGTTGCTGCTAAAAAACCGTCTGCTTGCCGACAGGTCCCCCTTGGGGGCTGATTTGACACGGTCTGTCCCCCTGGTGTCCTGCGACTCCCAGACCGTGGTGCCGGACGCCCTTTTTATCTGTAAGGGCGCGGCTTTTAAGGCCGACTACCTGCGTCAGGCCGCGGAAAAGGGCGCGCTGGCCTACGTCAGCGAACGCGTCTACCCGGAGGTGCCCGAGCTTCCCTGTATTCAGGTCACCGATATTCGCCGTGCCATGGCGCTGCTGGCGGACAGGGCGTGGAACCACCCCTCTGGAATACTGAATATCATTGGGATTACCGGCACCAAGGGCAAAACTACGGCGGCCTATTTTCTCAAGTCTATTCTGGACGCCTGGCGGGCCCTGCAAGGCCGGGGGCAAACCGCCATACTCTCCACCATTGTCACCGACGACGGCGTGGAGCGCCGCCCGGCCAAGCTCACCACCCCGGAGCCGCTGGATTTACAGCGGCACCTGTGGAACGCCGCCTCTGTTGGAGCGGATTTTGTGACCATGGAGGTTTCCAGCCAAGCGCTGAAGTATCACCGGGTCACGGGGGTGGACTTTTCCACAGCGGTCTTTCTTAATATCGGAGAGGATCACATCAGTCCCATTGAGCACCCGGATTTTGAGGACTATTTTTCCTCCAAGCTAATGATTTTCCGTCAGGCCACCGCCGCCTGTGTCAATCTGGACTGCGACCACGCCCAGCGGGTACTCTCGGCCGCCGGGGCTTGCGCCCAGGTCATTACCTTCTCAAAACGCGACCCGGCCGCCCTGATTTTTGCCGACCGGATTACCCCGCAGGCGGGCTCCATCTCCTTCCGGGTACGTACGCCAAGGTACACCCAGATTATGCGCCTGCCCATGTCCGGCCTTTTTAACATCGACAACGCCCTGGCCGCCATTGCCGTGGCCGAGCGGTACGGCATCGATCCCCATGCGGTCTGTGACGGGCTGAGCCGTGCCATGGTGCCGGGGCGCATGGAAACCTGCCACAGCGCCGACGGCTCCCGCACCGTCATTGTGGACTACGCCCACAACGGCATGAGTCTGGAAGCTCTGCTCTCCTCTGTTTGCGCCGAGTATCCCGACCGGCAGCTTACCCTGCTCTTCGGCTGCACCGGCGGCAAGGGGCTTGACCGGCGGGAGGGCATGGGTAACGCGGCAGGGAAGTACGCCCACCGTATTATTCTCACCGAGGACGACCCCGGCCCCGAGGAGGTCGCCGACATTTGCACCGACATTGGCCGCTATCTGGCCGCTCACGGAAAGACCTGGACGATGATTCCGGACCGGGAGGCCGCTATTTCTGCCGCTATTTTAGGGGCCACCGCTCCCGCCGTGGTGGTGCTGGCGGGGAAGGGCGCCGAGCAGGCGCAAAAGCGCAAGCACGGCCCCGAGCCCTGCGCACCCGACGGGATGCTGGCCCGAAAGGTGCTGGACAAGTATGACCGGGGCTAACCTGCACGCCGCCTTTACCGCCTGCGGCGCGGTCGCCTGGGGTGGGGTTTCTTACGATGCCCTGACGCCTTACATGGACGCTATTTCCCGGGCAAAGACGGCGGAGCTGGTCAAGACACCCACCGCGGTGCTGATCGCCGCCTTTCCCTACTTCACCGGGGAGACGGCAGGGAACCTGTCAGTTTACGCCCGTGGGCGGGATTATCATTCCGTTTTGCGGCAGAGATTAAGTACAGTCTGCAATTTTCTTTTGCACAAATACCCATCGTATTCTTTTTTCGCCGCTGCTGACAGTTCTCCCTTGCCGGAGCGGCAGGCGGCGTGGCTGGCGGGGCTGGGTCTGCGGGGGCGGAACGGTCTGCTGATTTTGCCCCCCTACGGCTCCTATGTGTTTTTGGGCACCATCCTCACCGACGCACCGCTTCCCTTGCCGCAGGTCCCCCCTGCCCCCGGCTGCATGGACTGCGGCAAGTGTGTGGCAATCTGCCCCTCGGGGGCGCTGGGGGACGCCGGAATGGATGCCTGCCTGTCCGACCTGACCCAGAAGAAGGGCACGCTGACCCACGGGGATGCCGCGCGCTTGAAGGCACACCCCTACCTCTGGGGCTGTGACCTGTGCCAGAACATCTGCCCCTACAACCAGTCTCCCAAGGTGGCCCCCCTGCCCGAGTTTAAGGAGGAATATCTGCCCGATTTGACACCGGATATGCTGGAGGGACTGACCAACCGGGAGTTTGCCCAGCGGTTTGGTCACCGTGCCTTTGCCTGGCGGGGAGCCGGGGTGCTGCGGCGCAATTTAGGCCTGAAAAATGAATAAAACCGCCCTTCCGGGCCATGCTAATGGCAACCAATACCGGAAAGGCGGTTTTTTTATGCAGGTACGAGATTTAATGAGTCAAGGCGTGGTGACCATTACCCCGGGCGAATCGGCGGCTCTGGCTGCACGGCTTTTGGCGCGGCACAACGTGGGCTCCCTTCCCGTTTGCGGCGAGGACGGGCGGCTGCGCGGCATTGTGACCGACCGTGACATTGTTCTGCGCTGCGTGGCTGCCGAGGAGGACCCGAAAAACACTCCCGTGCGGGAAATTATGACCCGGAGCTGCGCAACCGTCACCCCCGGTGATGACGTTCGGGAGGCCGGGCGCATGATGGCCTCCGCCCAGGTACGCCGTCTGCCCGTCACCGAAGAAGGCAAGGTGGTTGGCATGGTCTCCCTGGGTGATTTGGCCACCTGCCACAGCTACGACATGGAGGCCAGCAAAGCCCTGTCCGACATTTCGGAGCAGATTAAGCGGCTGTAACGCCTACTTTCCCACACTCCGGCGAAAGAGAATAAAACCGGCCCCGCAGCAGACAGCGCCCAGCATCAGCGCCGGGTTTAGCCCCCTATCGGCCAGCACACCAAAGGCGGGGTAGAGACAGACCGCGCCCAAGTCCATCAGCATAGCGTTGCAGGAGAGCTGGGCGGCGCGCCCCCGGCTTCCGCACCACTCATTTTGCAGGGAGAGCGCCAGAGGATTCATCATCGCCCCCGCCGCCCGGCACAGGAGCACTGCGCCCACCGCCCCAACGGCATGGCCTGTAAAAACCGGCAGCAGACAGCCCAGCCCGGCGGCGGCAAACAAAAGCCCTCCCATGGTTCGCCGTCCCACACGGCGCTCTACCCGGTGGGACAGTCCCCCCGCAAGTCCCGCCACGGTGGCGAGAGCCGAAAGCAGTCCCAGCCAGGATAGGGAAACGCCGCCCCGGAGATAGAGGGGCTGACTTAAAAAAACGGCAACCTCCTGGACGGTCTCCCGCAGAAAAGAAAAGGCCAGGAGCGCCGGAGCCATGGTCAGCGTACCCCGAAGCATGGAACGGAGTGGCGGCGGCGGTTCGGTCATTTCCTCCGCCGTCTCCTCCGGCTCGGCATAGCCAAGAGCCAGCAGTGCGGCGGCGGTATAGGAAAAGACAGTCAGCAGGGCAGCCAGACGGTAGTTGCCCCCCAGCAGGGGCCATACAAGACCGGCGGCCAGCATTCCCAAGGTAGACATGGCCTCCCACCGGGAAAAGGCCGCCCTGTGCCCGTCCCCGGCGCAGAGGGTAAAGAGATAGGCTGAGTCGCACCCTGAGAGTCCCGCCAGGGTAACCGACAGCACCAGCCGCTCGGCCAGAAACCCCCAAAAGCCATCCGCCCGCCAGAACATAACCTTGGACAGCGCAAAGAGAGCGGAGCAGAGGATTAAGGTGCGGCGGTGCCCCAGCCGGTCGGCCCAGAAGCCCCAAGGAATTTCCAAGGCCAGCATGGTGATGAGGGAAAGACTCTCAATCACCCCCATTTGAAACAGGGTCACGCCCGCGGCCTGGCGGTAGAGGGTGGCGATGGGGGTGTAAAAAACCATGCCCTGCAACAGGGCGACGGCGTAAAACAAGCGAATACTCCGCTTACGTCCGGACATAAAAAGACCTCCTTATTTTACATGACAACAGCGCCCCCCTAAAAAGGGGCGCGTCCGCAGAAAATAAGAAGGTTTTTTAGGTGGGACGATTCATGGCGTGCTCCTTAACCCTGCACAAGACGCCCGGAAAGGGCGGGCAGGTCAATAATCTTGCCGTTCCACTCCAGGGTTTTCGGCTCCTCTCCCGCATTGACGGCGCAGAGTACGGTTTCTTTGCCCAGAGTGCGGGCAAAGGCCAGCAGCCCGCCCTGGGCGGCTACATAGGAAATCTCTCCCCGGCGAAGGGCTTTGCTCCTTTTGCGCCACTTGCCCAATTGCGCGAAATGGGCCGTTAAGTCCTTGTCCTCCCAGCCCCAGGGAAAGGTCTGGCGGTTAAAGGGGTCCTCGAAGCCCTCCATGCCCGCCTCGTCCCCGTAATAGACGGTGGGGGAGCCGGGGAAGGCAAAGAGCACCGTAGCGCCCAGCTTGAGCCGGGCCAAGGCCAGCGCCCGCTGGCTCTCACTCAGGCGGTGCGCCGCCCGCCATTCCTTGTCGTGGCAGTGGCGGTCAAGGCCGGTACCCAGGCGGGTGAGGATACGCACGGTGTCGTGGGTGCCCATGGCGTTCATGCCGGAGTAAAAGGCAAAGGGGGGATAGTTCTCGCGCTGGGTCTCCATGGTCTCCATAAATTCCCGGGCGTCGCCGCCCAGCAAATAGGCAATCAGGGCGTTTTGAAGAGGGTAGTTCATCAGCCCATCGCAATGGCCGCCCCAGATATGGCAACGGCGAACGCTGTATGCCATCTTGTGGGAGCCATCCTCCCACACCTCGCCCACGATAACAGCCTCGGGCTTTTCGCTCCGGGCGGCAACGTGAATGGCGTGCACCACGCTGTCGGGCAGCTCGTCGGCCACATCCAGCCGCCAGCCGTCAGCCCCGGCACGAAGCCAAGAACGGATAATGCCGTTCTCCCCCGTAATGTACTCCAGCCACGCTTTATTTTCTTTATTGGTGGTGGGCATGGAGTAAATTCCCCACCAAGCGGCATATTTGTGGGGCCAGCACTCCCACCAGAACCAGTCGTAGTAGGGACTGCCCTTGGACTGGAAGGCCCCCGCCCCAGAGTAAAATCCGTCTCCGTTAAAATACTTGCTGACAAAGGCGGTGTGGTTAAACACACCGTCCAGCATGACCCGCATCCCCAGCTTATGGGCGGCGGAGCAAAGGGCAGAAAAATCCTCGTTGGTGCCCAGCATGGGGTCAATCTTCTCATAATCTCCAGTGCCGTAGCGGTGGTTTTCCGGTCCTTCGAAAATAGGGCAGAAGTAGAGGGTCTCCACCCCCAGCCCCTTGAGGTAGGGGAGCTTTTCCATAATCCCCTTCAGGTCACCGCCAAAAAAGTCCCGGTTGCGAATTTCCCCCCGGTCGTCAGGGCGGTGGGCAGGGCGGTCGCACCAGTC
Organism: uncultured Pseudoflavonifractor sp.; assembly: GCA_964504285.1. Classification (GTDB taxonomy): domain Bacteria; phylum Bacillota; class Clostridia; order Oscillospirales; family Oscillospiraceae; genus Pseudoflavonifractor. The sequence continues at coordinate 10,072 of CAZDDZ010000017.1, read as the reverse complement.
CACATGCACCCAGCGCCCGCCGGGCATCCCCGTAGGGTCGGGGACACGGCTGCGGCAGAAGCGGTCGGGGAAAATTTGATAGGTCATGCCCTCCCCGAACCAAGAAGGTACCTCCTCGGTACCGTCGTAGACCGTAAGCTGGTACTCATCGCTCTCCTCCGCCACACCGTCCAGCCGCTCCAGACGCAGGGTGTACCAAACAAGGCCGATGTAGCCGCCGGTATCCAGGGTTCCGGTAAAGAGATCACGGCTTTCCTCCAGCCCCGACCAGAGAAGGGGTACCCGAATTTCCCGGTTCTCCTGCTGCTCCAGCCGGGCGGTAAGGGTGGCATGGCTATACCCCAGTGCCCGAGGTGGGCGAAGGGTAAAGGACACCACCGTACCCGAGGCCACCGCCCCAAACGGAGACTTAAAGCGAAGGTCTCTGGAATGATAAGTCTGCGCTTCTAACATGAACTCAGTCCTTTAATCAAGTAGCCTGACCGCCCTTTTCTTTTTATGCCTTACCGCAGCAGCGTATTCTCTGTTTCAGCGGCCCCCATGGCTTGCTCGGCGCTAAAGTAGTAGGAGATAATGTCGGCGGCAATGGCGGCCAGCTCAGTGCCCGAGCCACCCCGCTCCACCACAATAGAAACAGCAATTTCCGGGTTTTCATAGGGGGCAAAGCAGACAAACACGGCGTTGGCATTGGTGTCCTCCCGGCCCACCTGGGCGGTACCGGTTTTCGCGCCCACAGAGACAGGCAGGTCTTTAAAGTAATTCCTAACGCTGCCCTCGGTAGCCAGCAGAAGCATCCCCGCCTTAACGGCCTCCATATTTTCGGGACTGATGTTCAGCGTATCCAGCAGCTGGGGCTCCTGCTGATAGACCAATTGGGAGTAGTCGCTAGACTTTACCGACTTTAGAAGGTGCGCCGAGTAGTGGTTGCCGCCGTTAACCAGCGTAGCAATGTAGTTGGCCAGCTGCAAGGGTGTGGTGAGGGTATTGCCCTGACCGATGGAGGCAGAGAGAAGGTCTCCCCCATACCAGGGCGTTTCCAGCTTGGCGCTGGTCTCCGGCCCGGCCACCTGACCCACCGCCTCGCCCAGTTCAAAGCCAGTCTTTTCCCCCAGCCCAAACATGGCGGCGTATTCATTGATTTTATCAATGCCCAGTCGGTCGCCCAGGGTATAGAAGTAGATATTGCAAGATTCCTTCAAGGCGCGGGCCATATTGACCATTCCATGGGTGCCGCCATGCTGAAGGTATATCCAGCAGCCGGGATGATAGTCGCCGTAGGGGTACTTTTGTCCCGCCGGATACTGAAAGCGGCCGGTGTCCCGTATCTGCTCCCGTGGTGTGGTCAGCCCCTCCTGTAAGGCGGCGGTACCCACCACCATCTTAAAGGTGGAGCCGGGGGAGTAGGTGCCCATGGTGGCCCGGTTCAAAAACGGCTTAAGCGGGTTATTAAGGGCCTCGTTATAAATAACGGGGTCGGAGTAAATGGTGGAGAGGTCAAAGCTGGGCCAGGAGGCCATGGAGAGAATACCGCCGTCCCGCACATCAACCACCACAGCTGCGCCGCCCTGGGTGTACTCCGAGGGGAGTTGGGGAATACGGGTGGCCAGACTCCGCTCCACCGCCTCCTGAAGGCCAATGTCCAGAGTCAACGCGGTATGGTAGCCGGGGGAGGGTGTCATCTCCTGGCCGTCCTCGTCGGTGAGCCAGGTCTGACCCACCACCTTGCCGCTGGTATTAAGGTCGGTAGAGCGCTTTCCGGGGGTGCCCCGTAAATACTGCTCAAAAACCTTTTCCACGCCGTCCTTGCCCACCGAGTCGTTTTGATTGTAGCCCTCAATCTCCTTGTAAACAGTCCACTCATCCGCGTCCATCAGCCCCACCCGGCCCAGCAGATGGGCGGCGTAGGGGGTGTTGTACTGGCGGACGGCAACAGGGGTAATGGTAACGCCCACAAGCCCATTTTCCTTGACGGTGGAAATGAAGTCCATATCCACGTCCTGGGCAAAAATGTAGTCGGCACGCATCCGCAGCTCGGTGAGAACTCCCACCAGGGCACGGCCATCCTCGGGAGACACCGATTCCTCCACCATATAAAACTTTCGCATGCGGGCAATGAGGACGTCCGGCCCTTGGGCGGCATAATCCTTCCACCCCATGGTATCCAAAAACTTCTCATACCGTGTCTTGGCCGAGGGAGTTACCTCGTCAGGGGTATTCACAAAGGGCTCGGTTTTGCTGATGGGCAGGGTGTCTGTCCAGGTAACGCCTTGGTCGCGGCAGATGTCCAGCAGCGCCAAAATATTGGGGTTTCGGCTGGCTTCTGCCCCCATCAGCTTCGTGTTCAGGGTGACCTGATAGCCGGTTCGGTTAGAGACCAGCACCCGGCCATAGCGGTCTAAAATCTCTCCCCGGGCAGCCTCCACCGTCTCAATGTTGGTGATTTTCCGCACCGATTGGCTGCGGTACTCCGCCCCGTGGACAATTTGCAGGTTATAGAGCACCAGCACAAAGGTAACGGCAAGTGCTCCCAACACAAAGAGCACAAAATGAACCCGGTTGTGAAATTGTTTTGCGTCCATAAGCTTGTTCTCCTAAAAGAGCGTAGCGAACTGGGTGCGGTCGTGCACCCAGCGGTATGCGGCATAAACAAGCGGCATAAAAATCAAGGACCAGAAAATTTCCTGCCCTGCCACCCGGAGCATGGCGTTCAGCGCCGCCGAGCCCATTATCAGCCGCCATAAAACACGGCAGGCATCAATGATCAGAAGCCCGCCCAGCGAGCAGGCAAAGCAGCCCACAATGTTCTGCCGCAGCACATACTGAGCGGTTAATCCCGCAAGCACACAGATAAGGGTCAGACCCAAAATCATAACCCCGCCCGTGCCGTACAGCGTATCGCAAATCATGCCCACACCCAGCCCATAAGCCCCGCCGGGGGCGGCCCCCTCCAGCACGGCCACCGTAATGGCCGCCACAGGCAGCAGCATGGGGCTTGCGCCAAAAATGGGCAGCCGGTTTAATACGTATGCCTCCAAAAACCAGAAGGGCAGAAGGGCCACGGCGTACACCGTCCACTTGAGAATAAAATCATGGCGGGTCATAAATGCCCTCCTTTCCTCAATGCGTTTCTAAAAAGGATTAAACTGCCCCGTTACTCCACCACGTCAAATTCCTTAATCACAAAGACCTGGCGCAGGGCATCTAAATCGGCATCGGGTTCAATAACGGCGTAGCGCCCCATACCCGAGGCATCGGTGTGTACCTCGCTGACAGTTCCCACCACCAGGCCGGAGGGGTACACACCGCCCTTGCCGGAAGTAAGTATCTCGTCCCCGGCAATCAGCTCACTGTTTTCCGGGATGTAGGTAAGCTTGAGTCGGCCCAAGCCCATCAGGGCAAAGTCACCCTCCAGAATGGCGGCAGTATCGGTGCGGCCGATGAGACCACCCATGTCGGTGTCGGTATCCACCAGGGTTGTGACGGTAGCCCAATTTGGCCCAACGCTGGTGACCACGCCAACCAGATTGCCATACTCATCCACCACACAGTCCTGGGGGGAAATGCCCATATTTTCCCCCTTGCTGATGGTAAACGTGGATTCCCACTGGGAAGCTCCCCGGGCAGTAATGGTGGCAGATTCAAAAACAAAATCACGGCGCTTTTGGGCAAGTCCCAGCAAATTGCGCAGACGCTGGTTCTCCTCGTTGGCAGACTGAGCCTGACGGATTTCTTCCTCCATCTCGGCTACCTTTTTCTTAAGCTGTCCGTTCTGCTCGGTAAGCTCGTCATACTTGAAGGCGTAGTCGTACCGATCCTCCATCCAGTCCACCACCGAGTTAATGCCGTTGCGCACAGGTGTGGTAATAAAGCCAACCACGCCGGCCACAGGATCGGCGGTTCCCCCCAGCATAAGGGAGACCACACCGGTAATAACCGTAATCAAAACAGCGACCACCAGCAGTAGTATTCCGTTGTGGCGAAAAAAGTCTTTCACTTGCATACTCCTTAGCGTCCAAGATGCAGCTCAACTATGTCAGCCTCTATAAAAAGGCCGCTTGCGGTTACCCTTCGGCAGCCAGCTTCAGGCAGCTTACCCCAAAACGGGACAAAATCCCGTTCAGGCGGCACACAGGCAGTCCCATTACGTTATAATAGTCCCCGGAAATCCGCTCCACCAGCAGCGCACCATATCCCTGAATGCCGTAGGCACCCGCCTTGTCCAGCGGTTCCCCGGTCTTAACGTAGCACTCAATTTCCTCCTCGGTAAGCTCGCGAAAAAGCACATCGGTAACCTCGTGCTCGGTAATGGTCTCTCCCCCGCGGCAGACCGTAACCCCGGTATAAACCTGGTGGCGCACCCCAGAGAGGGTGGAAAGCATTTTAAAGGCGTCCAAATCGTCGGAAGGTTTCCCTAAAATAGTGCCGTCCAGGGATACCACGGTATCCGCCGCAATGATCAAATCATGCTCGGAAACCTGCTCGGCCACCGCCACCGCCTTTTCGGCGGAGAGCTTACGCACCAGCTCCTCGGGCGGCAGACCGTCAAAAATACTCTCGTCAATGTCGGGTGAAATAGTTTTAAAGCCCTTTAGCCCCATGCGCTCCATAAGCTCTCTGCGGCGTGGGGATTGAGAGGCAAGAATCATGTTCATAGCGTAGCGTTCCTTTCTATCCTACTTTCCCGTTGAGCCTAATCCACCGGCACCCCGGTCGGTTTCGTCCAGCTCGTCCACCATTTTGAGTCTAGCCTGTATCACAGGCATGACAGCCAGCTGAGCAATGCGGTCTCCGGGCCAGACCGTATAGGAAACGTCGGAGAGATTTGTAAGCCCCACCTTGATTTCCCCCCGATAGTCGCTGTCAATAACTCCTACACCGTTTGCCAGGGAAATGCCATGCTTAATTCCCAGGCCGGAGCGGGCAAACACCAGGGCCACATACTCACACGACGGCAGGCCGATGGCAATACCGGTGGGAATCACCGCCAGTGCCCGGGGCTCGATTTCCACCGGAGCATCCACACAGGCACATAGGTCCATTGCCGCCGCCCCACCGCTGGCGTAAAAGGGCGCGGGAATCTCTGCGCCAATTTTAGGCGAAAGTGCCTTGATTTTTAATTCCATTCAAATTCCTCCACAAGTCAGCGGAAAGGGAAAAGCCCCAAAGCCTATTGTTTTCACTTTTTATTTACTCTACATCTCTGTAATACAGCCCTCTTGTATACTCATTGGGCTCCCATGTGCTTTTGCCTAAATAGCGCTGGGCCACCTGGACGCACTCGTTTGGATTCTCGGTGGTAAACATCAGCCGGGCATAGCAAAGCCCCACCCGCTGGTAGTCCGCGGCCTTATCCGCCAAGAAAAGCTTTTTGGAGTTTAGTATCTCATTGCGGCAGCCGGGCGCCTTGACCACAGGGAACTGGGCGCCCTTTCGGTCGGTGAGTACGTTGCTGTTCTGGCAGTTACAGCGGCCTAAACGGTTTTTAATCAGACAGCTTTCGGTAATCATCAGCGGCAGGCGGCCATAAACAATCAGCTCGGTGTCCAGCGCCTTGGACATGTCTCGGATTTGGGCAAGCTTGAGCTCGAAGGAGAGGGTAAGGGACGCGAACCCAAGCCGCTTGCACTCTTTTATGGCCTGGGCGTTGTAAATCTCCAGTCCGTAGTCACCCCGAAGGGTATACCCCAGCTCCTTGGCCAGTTTTACCATGCTCAAATTGCCGACCAGCGCATCGGTCACACCCAGCTCCCGCAGCTTTTTGAGATTTTCCGTCAGCTGGGCCCACTCCCTGTCCCAGACAATGCGGGGCAGAGACACCCCGATTTTACCCTTGCCGGCAGCCACCAAATGGGGATTGGCGGCAAGCTCGTCCACTGGCACATAAACCGGCCCGGATGCCAGCGCCAGCAGCTCACGGCTGGCCTGCTCCGCCTTAAGGACGGACATGGTTATTATGGGCGGTTCGGCACGATTTTCATACCGGGCGCCCTCTTTGAATACCCCTGTTTGACGCACGGGGGGCAGGCTCCGCTGGGCGGCAAGCCCGCTAAGCACCTGGCGGCGCATGGAGTTAAGCGCGGATAGCGGCAGGCTGAGGCCGTCCTCCACCAGCGCCCGCACCGTTTCACAGCGGAAGGGGGTGCCACCGGTCTTAGCCAGCTGTTCCTCTACCTGGGCGGCCGTGAGGGCGCGGGTACGGGCAGCCTCGGGCACGGGGCCTTCCGCCGTGGAGACGCGCCCATCCTCGTCCTGCACACCCACCTGAACCGACTCCCCGGGATGTATCATGGCATAGAAGGTAACGGGCACCCGCTGGGACTCCCCGTTTTCATATTGATTGCGCATCTGTGCAAAGAGTTCCTTAGGCTCCTTCACATCCTCCCGCACGCCAAACATATGGGGGCCCTGCTTGTCGCCGATAAAACCGTCGGTAAAGCCCTGGCGTGAGAAAGCCGCGTCCAGCTGGGCCACCTCCTCGGCGGTAGGCTCCCGCCCCTCCTTAATGGCACGGGAGTAGATGGAGGTAATGACAGCCACATATTCGGGCCGCTTCATGCGGCCCTCCAGCTTGAGGCACTTGACCCCCATCTTGTCCAGCGCACGGAGATAACCCGCCATGGACATGTCCTTAAGGGAGAGGGGGGTCCCATCGGCCTTGCCCGACCAGCCGTACTTCATGCGGCAGGGCTGGGCGCACAGACCGCGGTTGCCGCTGCGGCCACCGATGACCGAGGACATGAAGCACTGACCTGAGTAGCACATGCACAGCGCACCGTGGCCAAACACTTCAATTTCCACCGGGGAATGGGCGCAAATAAACGCAATTTGGTCGGCAGAAAGCTCACGGGCCAGCACTACACGGGTCATACCCATGTCGGCGGCCATACGTACCCCTTCCAAATTGTAAAGGCTCATTTGGGTGGAAGCGTGGATGGGCAGGTCGGGGGCCGACTGGCGAATGGCCCTTAAAAGTCCCCAATCCTGCACCAGCACCGCGTCTACCCCCAGGCTGCTGGCCTCGGCGGCCAGACGGGCACCTTCGGCCATTTCCCGGTCGGTGAGCAGGGTATTCAAGGTCAGGTAGACCTTAACCCCACGAAGATGGCAATAAGAAACCGCCGCCGCAAACTCCTCCACTGAGAAATTTTTTGCATTGCGGCGGGCGTTAAAATCTCCGTATCCCATATAAACTGCGTCCGCGCCGCTCTGAACGGCGGCAAGAACCGCTTCTTTTGACCCCGCGGGTGAGAGCAACTCCAGCATAGTTTCCTCCTGCAATCAGGGCAACGTAGGCATGCGTGCCCTCCCCCCTATGGGCGGAGGGCACGCCCACGTTGCCCCGCGTTTTATTTCTTGTTTTGCAGCTTAAAAATCTCTCGCTTGGCTTCCGAGAGTTCCAGCTTCATCTTTGCCGACTCCTCCAGGTATTCCTTAAGCTGGCGGCGCAGATTTTCCGAGGCCTCGACCTCTTTAAAGTATTTGTCTGCAATATTCAAGGCGGAGAGAATGGCTCCGTCCATTAAAGAAACCTTGGTTTCGCCTAAAACCTGGCGCACCTCAGTGTCAACATGGGCGGCCACCTTTTCCATATAGCTTTGATCCTCGGTGGCGACAAGGGTATATTCTTGATCGGCAATAGAAACGGTAACGCGGTTTTTCATGGCGACCCCTCCAGACATATTTAGATAATTGTATTATATCATAAATTTTATTTATGATATAATATGTCCACGGTGCGTCCCGCGCCGTGACTGAAATCCTAGCGCGTGGGCACACCTGTGCCCACATGCGCGTATAATAACTGCTCCGCAGTTATTATATCATCATATCGCCAATATTCAAAATAAATTCTTTGTGAATTTTCCTTTTTCGGGAACTTTCGATTTGCTCTTTCCCTTTTGCTTCATGTTATGGTAAAATGGGGGTCACCAAATGATGAAAAAAAGGGGGGTGCTTCCGTGGCTGACGATGCGATTTTGCCCGGCGGTATTATTTCTATGACAGCCCAGGCCGCCGACCGGCTCATTGCCGCAGGCAACGGGGATGCCCTATTGCTCTACCTGTATCTGCTCCGCCGTGGGGGCGCCTACGAAAGCGCTCAGGCTATCCGCGTCCTGAAATGGGACGCACACCGTCTCTCCGCCGCCCACGACGCACTTGCCGCCATGGGCCTGGTCAGTAAACAGCCTTCGCCTCTCCCGTCTCCTTCCCAAGAGGACAGTGAGGAGCCACCCGAGTACACCGCCAACGACATTGCCAAGGAGCTGGAGGACAAGACCTCCTCTTTCCCCGGTCTAGTCAACGAGGTGCAGCGTCGGCTGGGGAAAATTCTTTCCACCGCCGATCTGAAAAACCTGTACACCCTATATGATTTTTTGGCTCTTCCCGCGGAGGTTATTTGTCTGCTGACCAGCTTCTGCGTGGAGGAGATGGAACGAAAATACGGCCCCGGCCACAAGCCCCGTATGACCCAGCTGCGGAAGGAGGCCTTTGCTTGGCGGCGACTGGGGCTGGACACCGCCGAGGCCGCCGAGGAGCATCTCAAGCGGCAATCTACCCTGCGCACCCGCGAGGGGGCTATTCTGCCGCTGGTGGGCATCCGGGGGCGCGCCCCGGTGGATGGGGAACGGAAGTACATCGCCGCCTGGGTGGAGATGGGCTTTCCCGACGACGCCATTCGTCTGGCCTATGAAAAGACCGTGTTTAAAAAGCAGACCATGAGCTGGCCCTATATGAACTCCATTCTCCGCTCCTGGCACCAGAAGGGACTGCACACAGTAGCACAAATTAAGGCCGGAGATTCCGGCCGCCCCGCTGCGGTTGTGAGCCCGGCCCCCACCCCTGCGGAAAGCAGCCAGAGGGTAGCCAGCGATGTGGCGTGGATGAAGGAATTTCTCGCCAAAAAGAAGGGGGAGGGGTAAGAAATGGCATATGAACAGGCTGTACTTCGTGCTGCTAAGGAACGGCTGGCAAACCGCCGCCGCCAGCGGGAGGAGCGAGCCGAAGCAAAGCGCCGGGAGATTTACGCCGCCCTGCCCCGAGTAGCCGAAATTGACCGTACACTGCGCAGAACCATGACCGAGCTGATGACTGCCGCCCTTCGGGGCGGAAATGACCCCGCCCCCGCCATTGCCGCGCTGCGGGAAAAAAATATGGACTTACAGGTAGAGCGGGCCGAGCTTTTGACGACGCACGGCTATCGTCCCGACGATCCGGAGGGCACCCCCTACTGCGCCCTGTGCGGCGACAGCGGCTGGGTGCGGGGGGTTATGTGCTCCTGCCTTAAGGAGCTTTGCGCCCAGGCGCAAATTAAGGAACTCTCCCGCCTGCTGGACCTGGGAGAGCAGTCCTTCGACACCTTTGATATGGAGTATTACTCCCCCCTCCCCTGGGCAGGCAGCGGCATTGCCCCCCGGGAGAACATGGAGATGGTTTTTGAAATCTGCGGAGACTACGCCCGAAAGTTTGGACGCTATTACTTTAACAACCTGTTTCTTACAGGCGCGCCGGGGTTGGGCAAAACCTTTTTGTCCGCCTGCATTGCCCGCACCGTGTCTGAAAACGGTTTTTCGGTGGTTTACGATACTGCGGTAAACATCTTTGCTCAGTTTGAGGCGCAGAAGTTTGGAAAGGATCTGGACGACACCCGGGAGGCCCGGGACGAAACCCGGCGCTACCTTTACTGCGACCTGCTGATTTTGGACGACCTGGGCAGCGAAATGACCACTCCTTTTGTCCAGACCGCCCTTTATACCCTTATTAACACCCGGCTCATGTCCAACAAAAAGACCGTTATTTCCTCCAACCTCTCCATGGACGACGTCCGCCGCCGCTATTCCTCCCAAATTGCATCCCGTTTGGAGGGGGAATACCGCGCGCTGCCCTTCTTCGGCGACGATATTCGTCTGCTGCGCAAACGGCGGCTGTAATCGGGGCGTTTTTCGGTTAATGCTCAAAATAAAACAAGGGCTAGAAGCGTTGCTTCTAGCCCTTGTTTTATTTTCTAAAACTACCATTTTTAAATTAAGTGTCAACAGGTCGAGGTTTTTGAGCGGGGGGATAGTGTGAAAGG
>CAZDDZ010000016.1:0-38453 GCA_964504285.1 uncultured Pseudoflavonifractor sp. | reverse complement strand
GGTGGTAGCATAGCTGGAGTATTGCACCGCGCCGCTGGCATCCATAAATTGAAGCTGAATGGTATCCCGCTCGTCAAATTTACCGGCGTAGTTTTGGGCATTTTGCTGATAAAGTCCCACCGTACGCCCAGTGCTACCATTGGCGGCACTTTTAACCTTGGCCTCTAATCCGGCGCTCATGGTAGAGTAGTAGTATCCCGCCAGGGCAATGGAGAAGGCGGACACCGAGAGTACCACAATCAGCAGTACCACGCTGATGGAGTTGACCATCCATCGCCGCCGGATTCCTTTAAATTTTGGCTGTTTTCGTTTGATAACAGTTCACCACCCGGAAAAATTACACATAGCACGCGCATCGGCAGGGCGTAAATTTCCCCCACGGAAGTACGAGCCTAGAGCGTATCTGAAACGTAGCGGAACGCACTGAAACGCAGGATTTTTGTGTCAGGCAAGCCGACTTTTGCAGCCATACTGACGTATGGCAAGGAAAATTGGCGCTGCCACGACGGGAAAAGACAAGTTTACGGGCGTTTTAATACTTTTCAGATGCGCTTTAAAAGCCCCACTTGTACCCATATCCCCATACCGTTGTGATAAAGGTAGGATTTTGGGCGTCATCTTCGATTTTAATGCGGAGACGACGAATGTTTACATCCACGATTTTCAGCTCGCCAAAGTAGTCTCTTCCCCAAACCGCGTCCAAAATCTCCTCCCGTGAGAGAGCCTTGCCCGGGTTATCCATAAAGAGCTTCACAATGGAGTACTCCACCTGAGTCAGCTTGACCCGCACGTTATTTTTCTCTAAGGTGCGGTTGCGTGTATTGAGCAGGAAGGGCGGCTGGCGAAGCTCGCCGGGGTCCTCCGTCACCGCACCACCGCCCGCCCGGCGGTAAAGCGCGTCAATACGAGCGGTCAGCTCGGCAGGCGAAAAGGGCTTGGTTACATAGTCATCAGCCCCCGTCATCAGACCAGTGACCTTGTCCATTTCCTGGGTGCGGGCCGTGAGCATAATGATGCCAATTTGACTATTGCTCGCCCGAATACGGCGGCAGACCTCGAACCCGTCGATACCGGGCAGCATGATGTCCAGCAGTGCCACCTTAATATCCGGGTTTTTCTTTAGCTGCTCCAGCGCCATTTCGCCGTTTTCCGCCTCAATCGCTTCATATCCGGCCCGTTTCAAGTTAATGACCACAAAGCTGCGGATATTGGCCTCATCCTCCAGCACTAATACTTTTTTCATGTTTCTACCTCCTTAGCACATTCCCGAAGTGCGGTAAAAATCCATTTTCCGGTCTTCTCCCGCAAGGCTGTATCAATTTAATATTAAGACGTCCATTCGGTTTGCGTCAGCTTAAAGTGTTCCTTTACACCGGTCTCGTCCAAGCCGGAGCTCCAGCCGCCGGTAGAAAATTCCGCGCAGTAGATGGTGGTGTCATCGGCGGTAAGGGTAAAGCGTCCGCCCATGCGGGCCCGCATATGCCGGTTGGGTCCGGTCAGCTTGTAGATGGTCAGGAAGTTCTCCACCTGGTTGTCCTGCCACAGACCGAACAAAATCCGCTTCTCCCCCACAATCATATTATCCTGACTGATGGATATTTTCCCCACCCAATGCTCAGGCAGCACAAAATACCAGCCGTCGTCAAAATTATGATAGGTGGTGTATATCAGCTTGGCGCTGCCGTCGATGTCGTACTGATACCAAACATCCAGTGTTGGTACGCCGGACGAGTCGCCTGCCGCAGTGCGCTGGTTTACAGGTACCGGCAACTCCAGTACATTGTCGCCGTTAATATCCGTAGGCCGGGCCTTGTCCTTTACCCGCCTGGTGGAGTTGCTCACCCCGGTTTCGGCAGAAATAGTAACGTTACTGAGCCCCTCGTCCTTCCATGCAAAAATATCGGTTACAATCATGTTTTCACCCAGGTTAGAGGTGACAAACAGAGCGGGTATCGGCGTATCTCCCCTGAGATTTCCCTTCCGCTTTGTGCTTGTATCGGGATCGAGACTGATAATTCCCTGGGACAACGGGGCGCTGCTCACCAGCTCCAGGCTGGCTTTATTGGCGTTGTAGCAGTCCACTCGGCTTTTGGTTCCCTCTACCGTATCAATGCTGATAACCATGATTTCCTCTTGATTATCCATGTCAATATCCACCAGCTCATAGCTGGTATGGGTGGTGCTCATCAGCTCAGCCACCTCAAAGCGCTCAACGGAATAGACGCTCAGGGTATTTACATCAATGCTTTTCTGCCAGCTGATAACCAGTTCCTTCGCTGGCGTGCTGTTAAGGTTTTTATACTCGATGGTATAAATTGCCGCGCCCCCGCCCTCGATTACGGCACCAACCTCATACCCTTCTTCCGTGGAGCGGAAAATATAGATTTTTAGCGGCTTCTCGTCCCCCGACACTTTAAAAAAAGCAATTGCCTCCAGCGAACCGTCCCCGTCCAAGTCCTGAAACTGCACGGGTTGGGTGTATTGGCCCCAAAGGGGTGCGGAATATTCCGCGCCTGTCCCAATGGTTACCTCCTCAATTTTAGATTGCAGATTCTGATAGTCCCCCGGCAGCTTGGGCAGGGTATATAGCTCGTCCACCTGTCGAAAGGCACAGCCTCCCAATACCGTCAGGCATAGGGTCAGGCAGAGCGCAAGACCAATTTTTTTCATATGGCATAACCCTCCAAGGGTAAAATTATTTCCCGGCCGGACTCTGCCGCACCGCATAGCTATCTTCCTTTTATCATACCACATCTGCCCCCGCTTTGGTATGCAAATTCACAATTTTATGTATTGCCTGGGTACGATAATTCAAAATCCCCTCCGGCTATGAGCGTAACCGCAAATAAATTGCATACAACAGACGATTTTCGTGACTATTGTCATAATATGTTGTATAATAGCACATATATGTTTAAACTCTTTTATAGGAATGTTGGTGCCGCTATGTCTTCCCTGAAAAATATATTGGTTGTTGATGATAATGCAATTAATCGAAAAATTTTGCAGAAAATTCTCTGCACCGATTATAACATTATAGAAGCGGAAAACGGGCAGGTGGCTTTGTCCATTTTACGCGAAAATCACGAAAACATCGCTGTGGTCCTGCTTGACATCGTTATGCCTGTTTTAGACGGGTACGAGGTACTGAAGCAGATGCATGCGGATGCTTTTTTGTCAAAAATTCCTGCAATTGTCACCAGCGGGCAGAGCACTGAGGACGCAGAGGTAAAGGCACTGTCTCTGGGTGCCAACGATTATATTTTGAAGCCCTATAAACCGGAAATTATCAAGCGCCGCATTGCAAACACTATTTACCTGAAGGAAACCTCCGCATTTGTAAACTCTGTGCAGCACGACGCCCTGACCGGCGTCTACGGCAAGGATTATTTTTATCTCCAGGTCAGTGAAACACTCCAAAATAATCCCAAGAAGAAGTACGACCTAATCTGCTTCGACATTGAGCGCTTTAAACTTGTTAACGATATGTACGGAATGCAGGTTGGAGACGAGCTGTTAAAGCACGTTGGAAATATTATCAATAAATCCATATACGGCTATGGCTTCTGCGGCCGTCTCGGCGCGGATGAGTTTGCCTGTATTCTTCCTCATCGGGAAGACTATCAAAAAAAATACTTTGCCGATTTTATTGACCGGGTTAACGCCTTTTCTGACACCGTTAAGCTTAATCTGATTTTGCGGCACGGCATCTATTCCATTGAGGATCCCTCCACGCCGGTCAATATTATGTGTGACCGCGCCATCCTGGCCAAAGAATCCATTAAGGGAAAATACGGTACTTATTTCGCGTATTATGACGACACCATCCGTCAAAAGCTGCTTGACGAGCAAATGATTGTATCTGACATGAAGAAAGCTCTGTCGGAAAATCAGTTTCAGGTGTACTTTCAGCCCAAGTATGATTTAAAAACAGAGGAAATTGTGGGTGCGGAAGCACTCGTGCGCTGGATGCATCCCCAAAAGGGTTTTATGTCTCCGAGTGAATTTATCCCCCTCTTTGAAAAGAACGGCTTTATTACCGATCTTGATTATTATATCTGGGATCAGTGCTGCCAGAAAATGCGGGCTTGGATTGACCAGGGCAACATCCACACTCCCATTTCAATCAATGTTTCCCGCACCGATATTTACGATCCCAATTTGCCTCAGCGCATTCTTTCCATGGTTCAGCAGTATGAGCTTAGCCCCAAGGACCTCCACCTGGAAATTACCGAGTCGGCATATACCGAAAATTCCGAGCAGCTGATTAAAACGGTATCCAAGCTGAAAAAGCTGGGTTTTATTATTGAAATGGATGATTTCGGAACGGGCTACTCCTCTCTCAATATGCTCTCCGAGCTACCCATTGACGTACTGAAGCTGGATATGCGTTTTATCCAAAAGGAGGAGAAGAAGCACCGGGACAGAAGCGTACTGAGCTTTATCATCAGCCTTGCCAAATGGATGGATTTAAAGGTAGTCGCCGAAGGCATTGAAACCGAGGATCAGGTGCAGCTGCTGCAATCCCTGAACTGCGAGTATGCACAGGGCTATTACTACGCTAAGCCCATGCCTCAGGAGCAATTTGAGCAGCATCTGCTCAACGCGAGGGTACAGCGCATGCCTGCATTGGGGAAGGAATGCCCCGGCAAAACTACGCCGGAGGACAAGCGTCAAATCATGCTTTGCCTGGATTCTAATAACATCGACTACCCGCTTTTACAGCAGGAATACGCCAATCGTTATCGCGTGATGCGTGTTTTAAATACCGTGGAGACCCTGAAGTTATTTCGGGCATGTAAGGAAAATCTTTGCGCGCTGATCATCAGCCTGCCCTTACAAATTACATCCGAGCAGACTTCCGAGCTGCTGGACGCCTGTAAAAAAATTAATATCCCCGCCCTTGTACTGTACAGCAAGGATGATTTGAAGGCGGATGAGTTTTTAAAGAGCAATATTTCCGACTATACTTCCAGACCATATGAATTCCGTCAGCTTAATCTACGTCTAAAAAACGCTATGGCCTATGCCAGAATGAAAAAGTTCGAGCAGGAGAAGGAAATTAACGCCGCCATTATCGAGATGAGAAAGCGGGCCGAGCACGATGCTTTGACCGGCCTGCTCAATCGCGCCGAATACGAGGTTCGCATCGACCATTTCTTTCATGAAAATGATGATCCCACAGGAATTTTCGTCATTTTAGATGTGGATAACTTCAAAGTAATCAATGATACCTTTGGGCATATCATTGGTGATCAGGTGCTTAACGCCGTGGGTGAACGTCTGGGCCACCTATTTCCGGAGACAGACATTATTGCGCGCATCGGCGGAGATGAATTCTCGCTCTTTATTCCGTATGCTCTTCCACTCCCTCAGCTGAAGGCCAAAATGAGCGCGCTTTGCAGCCGCATGACTTTGGTAGTAGAAAACATCTCCCTTTCGTGTTCCGCCGGTGTCTGCTACTCCCCCAAGTACGGAATTAATCACAAGGATCTTTATAAAAACGCGGATATGGCGCTTATTGCCGCAAAGCGGCATGGAAAAAGTCAGTTTGAGATATTCAGCCCTGATATGGAAATCCCCACGCCTTCTGTATTTGAGCAAAAAACAATGCAGCTGCTGGATCATGTTTCAGATGCCATGTTTGTCTGCGATGCTACGACCAGTGAAATTCTCTATATTAACGAGACCGCGGCCGAAATTCTTAAAAAAGGCAAGGAAAGCTGCCTGGGACTGCGCTGTTATCAGCTCTTTTGGGATCAGTGCCGTAATTGTGACCGCTGTGTATATATTGATGAGCATAAGCAGGATTTCTATGAGGAAACCACGCTTTTAAAGGATCACAAAACTCCGGTGCATATTAAAGCCCGATTGGAAGATTGGGCCGGCAAACAAGTAAAGGTCCACTATCTGCAAATCGGCAGCTCAATAGCAGATGAACAGAGTCTTTCTGAAAAGTAGCTGAATACACAGAAACGCAGAATTTTTGTCAAAGCGACGCCTATTCCCCTCGCCATACTGACATATGGCAAGGGGAATAGGCGTCGCCCTGCCGGAAAACGATAAGTTTATGGGCTTTTTGATTCTTTTCAGACATGTTCTAAATCCAGATATGTTGATTACCTTGTAACACCACGAAGGAGACCATATGGATCACTATTATAAAGAAAATTTTGAGGAAATCCTGGATATCTTCTGCATTGCGGCTGAGGGCGGCGCATTTTCAGTGCGAATGGACGAGAATTTTACCCTGCTGTACGGAAACGACAGCTACTACAATATCCACGAGTATACGAGAGACGGTATGCTCCGCGAAATCGAAAACAAGTGCGTCCGCTACGTCCACCCCGACGACCTGGAGGGAGTACGCAATTACTGCCGCAGGTCTGTGGAACAGGGCAAAACCAGAGTGGAGTGGGAAATGCGCGTTATTACCGGAAGGGGTAACATAAAGTATGTGAAGTGCGCCGGTGCAACAGCAATGCTCAACGGTGATCCCGTTATGCACGGCTTTGTTCTGGACATAACAGAAAAGAAAAATCTCCTGACTGAAAATACACTGAGTGAAAATGCAATCCAAATTGCAATTGCACAAACCAACATTGCTCTTTGGACTTATGACATGCAAAATAAGCGGATTATTCAAGACCGAAATTCCCGGAAGGCCTTTGGATTTGACCCCATTGTCAACCATGTTCCCGATTGCTTTTGGGGAACGGGAGTCATCCACCCCAGCGACGAGATACATATTAAAAAAATGTACCAGGAGCTGTTTGCCGGAAAAAAAACGGCGGAAAGTGTGGCGCGCTGGAAAAGCCCCGTAACCGGCGAGTACCGGTGGGCAAAAATAAGATATACCGCCGTCCTTGATGAAAGCGGTGTTGCCACCAAGGCAATCGGTTCCGCTATTGATGTGTCAGAGCAGCGCACAATGCAAGAGCTACACGAGAGCCAGATGTCCTATAAAAATATTATGGAAGATAATATTATGGGCTCTTTCCGTCTCAATCTTTCTCAGAACCTGTGCAGCGGTGGCCAGTCCGTGTTTCCCTATCTCCTAAAGCTGCAAGAGGACGGAACCGTGGATGGCTTTTTCCAAAGAGTCTATCCCGACATTCCAGAGAAAGCACAGCGGCAGCAATATTCCTCTATATTTAGCAAAGAAAATATGATAGCAAGCTTTTATGCCGGCACAACCCGCCTAAGCGTGGAGCACCTTTTCAAGGTTAGCGAGGACCGCTATGAGTGGATTACCACACACGCTAACATTATTAAAAATCCGGTGACCGGCGACATTGAGTCCCTGATTTATGCTTTTAATATCCATTACACCAAAATGCTGCGGTTTATGATGGAGCACACAGTGGAGAACGATTACGACTATGTCGCCATGGTAAACGCACAAAATGAGCGTCATATTGAAATTCTCAACAAAAAAAGCACCGCCATTTTGCCTCAAGTAAATTTAGAAAAATATACCGATGTGACGGCGCAGCTGGTAGCTCAAGAAAATGCCCCCGAGGATCAGGAGCGCATCATGCAGCAAAAAAGTCTGGCGAATATCACCGAGCATCTGCGCCATGCGGAGAGCTATATTATTACCTATACGGCCCGGCAAAAGGACGGCAGCATTGGACATAAGCGGGTTCGGTACTCCTATTTTGACAGAGCGGCCGGCTTAATTGTATTTAGCGCCACCGACATCACCCAGGAAATAGAAGCCGAGCAGAAAAAGAACGAGCTGCTCAGCGCCGCGCTGACGGCTGCCAAGCAAGCAAACTCGGCAAAGACCGATTTCCTCTCCCGCATGAGCCATGAAATTCGCACCCCCATGAACGCCATCATCGGTATGTCCGCCATCGCGGCCCATTCACTGGATGACCCAAGCCAGGTAGCGGACTGCATCTCCAAAATCGGCATTTCCTCCCGATTCCTGCTCTCGCTTATTAACGATATTTTGGACATGAGCCGCATTGAGAGCGGAAAGGTGCTGCTGAAGAGTGAAAAGATCCCCTTTACAGAGCTGATTGGTTCTATTAACTCTATTTGCTATGACCAGGCAAGGGCAAAGGATATTGATTACGAGTGCATAGTAGATAGCACTGTGGAGGACAGCTACCTTGGGGACGCCATGAAGCTTCAGCAGGTACTGATTAACATTCTCTCCAACGCCATTAAATTTACAAATGCCAAGGGCAGGGTATCCATGGATATTAAGCAGCTTAGGAAAACAAGCGACCATGCGGAGCTTCGCTTTTCTATCAACGATACCGGCTGCGGCATCAGCAAGGAGTTCCTCCCCGCGTTGTTTGATCCGTTTTCCCAGGAGTATTCCGGCACCACCGCCACGTACAGCGGCACCGGGCTTGGGCTTGCCATCTGCAAAAATTTGGTGGAGCTGATGGACGGCAAAATTGAGGTGCGCAGCATTGTGGATGTGGGTACCGAGTTTACCGTTACTGTGAAGCTGGGCATTACAGAGGAAACCCGGGCCAGCTACATTAAAAAAATGGCCTATCATTTTGAAAAACTCAGTGCGCTTGTAGTGGACGATGATATTACTATCTGCCAATACGCCATGATGACCCTAAAGGAAATCGGCATTACGGCGGAATGGGTGGATTCCGGGAAAAAGGCCGTCAGCCTGGTAAGGGAAAAATGGGCAAGCCGCCTATACTACGACCTAATTCTTCTGGACTGGAAGATGCCCGAAATGGACGGAATTGAAACCGCCCGTAAAATTCGCAAAATTGTGGGCCCCGACGTGACTATTATCATTATGACCGCCTACGACTGGACTTCCATAGAGCACGAGGCCAAGCTGGCCGGTGTGAATCTTCTCATCAGCAAGCCCCTTTTTAAGTCCTCTCTTGTTTCTGCCTTTCACAAGGCTTTTCACGAAAAGTGCGAGGAAACAGCGAAGGTGGAATCGATTGAATTTAACTTCACCGGGCGCAAGATTTTGCTGGTTGAGGATCACCCTCTCAATGTGGAGGTTGCCAAAAAGCTGCTGGAGCGGAAGGGCTTTACGGTAGAACACGCCGGAAACGGTCTGCGGGCCATTGAGATGGTCACTCTTGCCTGCGAAGATTATTATGATGCAATTCTGATGGATATCCGCATGCCGATTATGGACGGGCTGCAAGCGGCGAAGGGAATTCGCAACCTGAACAAAAAATCCGCTAAGACTGTTCCCATCATTGCCATGACGGCAAATGCCTTTGACGACGATATGGACAAATCCAAAAAGGCCGGCATGAACGCCCACCTTGCAAAACCCATTGATCCCACGCAGCTTTACAGCACACTGTACCATTACATTTCCGGAGAAAGCGAGACCATAAAATGAGTATGTTAATTGCGCGGCTAAAGGCGTACGGCGCGGATATGGATGGTGCCATGTCCCGCTTTCTGGACGACGAGGAGCTATACGCCTCCTGCTTTGTCTCCTTCTTAGACGACCCATGCTTCTCAGCACTGGGCCACGCCCTTGAAACAGGTAATTACACCGAAGCCTTTGACGCTGCCCATACGCTGAAGGGCGTGGCGGGCAACATGGGTCTCTCCCCGATCTATGATTCTATCTGCAATCTTGTAACGCCCCTTCGCAGTAATGATTACACCAACCTCCAGCCGCTCTACGCGGAGGTCATGGCGCAATACCAGTCGCTAAAAGAAATACAGCTTTAAGAACGGAGATGCTCAAAATGCAAAACGAGCAGATTCTGCCCCTTGCAGACAGCGACTTTCAATACCAATTGGACCTTTATCGTGCCTCTAACATCGGTGGCGTTTATACCATCCGAATGGATGAGCAGTTTACGCTGCTCTACGGAAATGACCTTTATTTTAAGGTGCACGAATATGCACCTGAGGAGCTGTTGGGCAAGAGCTGCGCACTTTTTATCCATCCGCAGGATTTAGGGTATGTTCGTCAGGTACTCTCCCACGCATGGGAGCAGCGCATTAAAAACGTGGAACTGGAAACCCGCATCATTACCGGTAAAAAAAATATAAAGCATATGCTGGTTAGCGGCAGTTTTAACACCCGAAACGGCGAAGATGTGTTTGACGGCTATATTATGGATATTACCCGATCCAAAAATATGGAGCAAGAGCTGCGGGAAAGTGAAGAAAAGTTTCGCATAGCCACAGAAAATTCCGACATTGCCTTTTGGACGTATTATTTTGCCCGAAAGGAAATCGTACAAACCGCCTCCTCGCAACGGGTGCACGGTCACGAAACAGTAGTAAAAAATGTGCCGGAGGCGCTGGTTCAAAGTGAGTTTATACGTGCGGACAGCGCAGAGGCCCTTTTAAAAATGTACCGCGACTTAGAGCAGGGCGCAAAGACAGCCAGCGGCGATTTTTGGACGAAGAGCTTGTCCGGCGACGACTGGTGGTGTGAGCGTATTGAATACACCACGGTTTTTGATGAAAACGGGCTGCCAAAATACGCTCACGCTATCGGCAGAGATGTGACAGCCGAAAAAATCAAAGAAATTCAATATAATGAAGAACTCTCCTACAAAAACGCAATTGTATCTAAGGATTTCATCGGCAGTATGCAGGCCAATCTCTCCACCGGCGAGGTTGAAAAAATCGTCTCTCCCAACGAATGGTTTCATGATATATACAGCGGCAAGAGCTTTGACGAGTGCATTAAAACCTTGGGCAAAGGCATCTTGGATAAAAAGCAGCGGGAACATTTTCTGTCTGCCGTGCAATCGGATATGCTGCTGAAGGACTTTAAAAACGGCTGTACACAAAAGGACTTCCGGTTGCAGCGCAAGTTGGGCGATGGCACGGTGCGGTGGATTTTAACCTCGGTAAAACTGCTAAAGAAACCAAGCAGCGAGCACATTGCGGCTTTTTTATACGGCTATGACATTAACCGGGAAGAAATTTTTAAACGTTCTATGAAGCAGCTGGCCCGCAGCAGCTACGATTTAATCGGCTGCATAAACGGCATTAACGACACCTATACGCTGCTCTCCGGCCAAAAGAATCATACTGACTTTACACAAAAGGGTTATGAGCAGGCAATACGCACCTTTTTAAAGGCTCATAAGAGCAGCCTGACTAATTTAACCTGCGTCACAGTTGACTTCATTGTGGAGGAGCTAAAGACCAAAACACTCTATTCCCTGGCATTTACGCAAAAGGACAGCATGGGTGCAATTCGGAGCAAACAGCTTCGCTTTGCCTACATCGACCGTCAGTCCAAAACCATTCTTTTTACTCTGACTGATTTTACCGACGTGGTCAACAAGGAGCGGGCACACCAGGAAACGCTTCAGACTGCGCTGAATGCCGCCGAGAAAGCAAACGCCGCCAAGTCAGAGTTCCTTTCCTGTATGAGCCACGATATGCGCACCCCAATGAACGGAATCATTGGTCTAACCAATTTAACGCTTGACCTGCCTCATCTTCCGGAGGAGGCGCGGCAAAACCTAATCGCCATTGGGAATTCCAGCAGCTATCTCCTCAGCCTTATTAACGATACACTGGACATGAGCAGGATTGAGAGCAATAAGTTAACCCTAAATCCGGAATCTGTGAATGCCGGTCAGCTTTTGGACAGTATCTCCGCCTACATTAAGCCCCTGACACAGGAAAAAAACATTACCTTTGAAATTATTCCTATTAACTCCGAGTACGTCGCTGTTTGGGTAGATAAGGTCCGCTTTCAGCAAATTTTTATCAACGTTCTTTCTAATGCGGTAAAATTCACTCCGGCGGGCGGAAAAATCCAGTGGATTATCGAATGCTTAAAACGCGAAAACGGCATTGCCTATGACCGTTTTGTGGTCAGAGACACCGGTGTGGGTATGAGCGCTGACTTTTTACCCAGGCTTTTTGAGCCCTTTGAGCAGGAGCAGCATAACATTACCACCAATTACACCGGTACGGGACTGGGTATGTCCATTGTAAAAAATTTGGTTGAAAAGATGGGCGGTTCCATTGAGGTGAAAAGCGCACCGGGTGTTGGAACAGAGGTCATCATTTATTTAAACTTTAAGCGAATGGCAGATACCGAGAGTGAACATTATCTCTCAAACGGCATTGCTCAGAACTTAACCGGCAAGCGCATTTTACTCTGTGAGGATCACCCGCTAAACATGCAAATCGCCTGTAAGCTTTTAGAGAAACAAGGCATGATGATAACAACGGCGCAGAATGGCCGTGAGGGCATCGATGCCTTTGTCGGCGCCCCTCTTTCCTTCTTTGATGCGATTCTTATGGATATTCGTATGCCTGTTATGGATGGATTGGCGGCTACCAAATCGATTCGCTTACTGAATCGTCCCGATGCTCAAACCGTCCCCATCATCGCAATGACAGCGAACGCCTTTGATGAGGACATACAGGAAGCAAAGCAGGCCGGTATGAACGCACATCTTGCAAAGCCCGTTGACCCCCAAGTGCTGTACAAAACCCTTGAAGGACTGATTTCGCATTCATAGCCAAATCAGCAGCTACTGGCGCAAAGGCTTTTATATAATGTCTGCTGAACAAAACAAAAACAAAGTCGTAGCAATACTTTCACCCTGTTTTTGTTTTGTTCAAGTGCAAGGTTTTTTGCTGCGCACGGCAAAAAATCTTGCACTTTGGATTTGCGGCGTGTGCCCGCAAATCCAAACAGACAGTCATCAATGCATCTGAAGTGGCAAAACAGAACTGTTTTGCCACCATAAAGAGCAGCTTTTGCTCTTTATGCAAATGCGGTTCTCAAACCGCATTTGTTCAGTGGACATTATATAAAATTCAGTACCTAACGTTTTGAAAGGAAACACTATGCTACCTATATTTAAAAAAAGTATCTGCGCGCTGCTGGCACTTCTTTGGGTAACCCTTTTATCTGTCCCGGCCCTGGGAGCAGAGCCGCGCAGAGTGCTTCGCGTTGCATTTCCGCAGCAAGCTGATCTTAGCGAAATTATCGAAGACGGTAGTTTTCGGGGGTATACCTATGATTACTTGGAAAAAATTTCACAGCTCACTGATTGGGAAATAGAATATCTACCAATTGACGAACCCACCTCTGACGCCTCCTTCACAAAAGCACTTCAAATGTTGCAAACCGGAGAGGCTGATTTGGTTGGCGGCCTGAGAAAAACCCCAGAGCTTGAGGCGCTGTATGAGTACACGCAAAATAGCTATGGCATTATGTACAATACCATAGCGGCAAAAGAGGATAACCTCACCCTAAGCAGTTCTAATTTTCTTTTAAAAGAACCGCTTAGGGTAGGTATTCGGTCCAGGGGCGCAACTACGCAGAAAGAGCTGACAGCCTTTTTCACCAAGCACGGGGCAAACTACGAATTTGTAGAATATAACCGCTATCAGGACATAATGAACGCTTTAGAGAGCGGCGAAGTAGATGTTGTTCCTGATGTATCCATCGGCTCGGTAAAGGGTTCAAAGCAGCTCGCTACCTACTCCGCTACGTTTTTTCACTTTATTACCGCCAAAGGAAACACCGCTCTTGCGGAGGAGCTGGACCGTGCCATTGATCTGCTGAATCAAAACTTTCCCTTTTTCCAGTCCAAGCTTGCGAAAGCTTACTTAAGCGACACGTTCGGCGGCTTTTTTATGACAGACGAGGAAGCTGCCTATGTAAAAGAAAAGAAAACCATCCGCGTGCTTTGTACGCCGGACTGCGCCCCCTTCGTATTTCTCAATTCCGAGGGTGAGCTGCGCGGCATTGCCGTCTCCGTCATGGAGGATTTTGCAGCGGAAACCGGACTAAACGTGGAGTACGTTCTCTACCGCCGTGGAGAGGATTTTGCAGCGGTATTTCGTAACGGCAGCTTTGACTGTGTGTTGGGTATTCCTATTAATTCCTCCTACAATACCAAAATTGGCGTCGTGACATCCGCGCCCTATTTAAATACAAAGCAGGTGTATTTTTTTAGTCACAAAGGCCCCAACAAACCCATCAGTGAATCCACCATAGCCATGCTGCGGGGCACTGACGCGGCAGATAAGCTAGCGTGCAAGGAGGTCCTTTTCTACGACACCATTGAGCAATGCATTTCTGCCGTTATTACCGGAAAAGCAGACGGCGGTTATGGCAATCAATATTGTGTAGAGTACTACTCGCAGCACAATTTTTCAAATCTTACCATCGTTCCCTTGGTTGGTGAGGTCCGACCCATGGAAATTTCCATTTCAAAAAAAGAAAACACTGCACTTCTCTCCTTGGTCAACCGCTATATCGAAAACATGGATTCCGATAAAATTTATACCTTTCACATAGCGGCAAACGAGGAACACTCAAACAATTGGTTTCGGGTTTTAATCTTTTCCGACCCACTAAAGGCCGCTATTTTAATTGCCGCCTTTGCCGTTTGTGTGTTTATGGCTATCGCTATGTTCTTCTTTGCGAAGAGCAGCAGCAAAAAGAATCTTCAGCTGCAGCTTGCCAGCAACGCAAAAAGCGACTTTCTCTCGCGGGTGAGCCATGACATGCGCACACCCATGAACGCAATTTTATCCTTTTCCTCCATGGGGCTGGATAATGATACCACCCCCGAGCAGCTTGTTGCGGACATGAGACAGATTCAGCACTCGGGCCGCTATCTGCTGGGGTTAATCAACGATGTACTGGACATGTCTAAAATGGAACATCAAAAAATGGAGCTTTGGCTGGAACCCACCTCCCTCCGCGAGTTAACAGAGAATATTTTGGCAGATGTTACACCCATGATGGATGAAAAGAAGCTTCATTTTTACGTAGAATTAAAAAATGCCAAAACAGATACCACCGTTCTTTGCGATATTATGCGAAGCAAGCAGATTTTTATCAATCTGCTCTCTAATGCCGCCAAATTTACTCCGGAAGGCGGCACGGTCTGCTTTATTATAGAAACCATCCACACAGCCCAGCACTATTTTGTACATCGCTTTACCGTGCGTGACACCGGTATCGGCATGAGCCCCGCGTTTCAAAAAAAGCTGTTTGAACCCTTTGCCCAAGAACGGAACGTGCAGACCGGCCAGCTGACCGGAACCGGCCTGGGCCTTGCCATTGTCAAGCAGTTGGTGGATTTAATGGGCGGGACCATTGCTGTAAAAAGCGAGCCCAACGCGGGGACCGAGTTTGTAATTGAGCTTAAAACTGAAATTGCTCCAGTTCCCGCCCCAACCCAGCCAGACATTTTATCCCCTCTCCCTGCGTTTTCAGACCTTCTCAACGGCAAACACATCCTGCTGTGTGAAGATCATCCCGTCAACGCAGAAATTGCCAAGCGGCTTTTAGCCAAAATGGGAACACATACGACCTATGCGGAAAATGGTCAGATCGCGCTTGAGCAATTTGAGCGGTCACCCGTAGGATATTTTGACGCTATTCTCATGGACATTAAAATGCCGGTCATGGACGGCCTGTCCGCCACAAAGGCTATTCGCCTTCTGGATCGGCCGGATGCTGCCGTGGTCCCCATTATTGCAACCACAGCAAACGCCTTCCACGATGATATTGAACAGTCAATTCACTCCGGTATGAACGCCCATCTTTCCAAACCCATTGAGCCGGAACAGTTGTATCGTACACTCTGTGAGTTTGTAGTTGACAATTGCCTTACCAATGCATATAATGTTTAGTAATCTCTTTGCACTGCATTACATTCACTATGAATGCGAGTTCAACAGTACAAACTGAGCAGGCGATGTACCTTTCTCCGAAAGGTCATGGGGCCGGGCCGCGGAGTAAGCGGCAGCAGATTGCAATTTACGCACATCTGTGGGACAGTAGTATGTTCCACAGGTGTGCTATTTTTATACCCCAACGAGCACACGAAACCTCTTACGAGGTGCACTGACGGAACAGTGACCGCAAAAAATGGAGTGCCATAGAGCTATCAAACGACTGCCGAAAGGCTCAACGGAGGTAACTTTTATGACAAGCAGCAAACCAAACACGGCAGGTCTCACCACCGCCCAAGCAAAACGATTGCAGGAGCAATACGGCAAAAACGAATTGACCGCGCAGAAGAAAGAGAGCTTTTTGAGAAAGACTCTGCACATTATCTGCGAGCCAATGTTTTTGCTGCTGATTGTGGCTGCAATCATTTATTTTATTCTGGGCGAACCCCGAGATGGCGCTATTATGCTTATTTTTGTGGTGGGTATCATCAGCATCGATGTGATGCAGGAATGGAAGACCGACAAAACCCTCAACGCGCTCAAAGATTTATCCGCACCCCAGGTCACTGTGATTCGTGACGGCACAGAACAGACCATTGCCAGCAGCGACCTTGTTCCCGGCGACCTAATGATGATTTATGAAGGGGTTAAAATCCCCGCGGACGGCATTGTAGTAAAATGCAATGACCTTTGTGTAGACGAATCCTCCCTGACTGGAGAGGCAGAAGGGGTTTGGAAGATTTCCGGTGAAAATGCGGAGCCCAAAGAGGATTACTGGCGGCGTGATTACTGTTATGCCGGTACCTTGGTTACCCAAGGTACTGCGACGGTATTGGTTGATAGGATTGGCGGAGCCACCGAATACGGTAAAATCGGCGCCAATGTTGCCGCTGCGCCTGACGAGGATACCCCCTTACAGAGGCAGACCGGAAGTCTGGTAAAGTTTTGCGCCGGAATCGCAGCTGTTCTATTCGCACTGGTCGGCGTTTTTACTTGGTTTAACATTCCAGACCATTTATTTGCCGACCGGCTGATTGAAAGTATTTTGTCCGGTATCACCCTTGCCATGGCAATGATTCCAGAAGAATTTCCGGTTATTCTTACGGTATTTCTTTCCATGGGCGCATGGCGGCTTGCGAAGAAAAACTCCCTGGTACGCAAGCTCCCCTCCGTGGAAACGCTGGGCGCTGTTTCTGTTCTTTGCGTTGACAAGACAGGCACCATTACCATGAATCAAATGACGGTGCAGGATACCTGGGCAATGAACGGGGACACCCTTGCCCTCTGTGAAATGATGGGGCTTGGCTGTGAAACCGACGCCTATGACCCCATGGAAAAAGCAATGCTCTGTTACTGCGAGGATCTTGGCATTACTAAGGAACATTTATTTAGCGGTGAGCTGGTGAGTGAATATACCTTTACCAATGAGCTGAAAATGATGGGGCATATCTGGCAGCGTCACGACAAGCTGATTCTTGCGGCCAAGGGCTCACCCGAACGTATTTTGACCATCTGCACGCTGACAGAGGACGAAAAAGAAGCTGCCCAGTGCAAAATTACCCAGATGTCAAAGCAGGGCTTGCGTGTCATTGCGGTCGCCACAGCGCAGCCCCGAAACAAAGCGGAAATTCCAGCGCAAATTACAGACTGCCATTTGACGCTCTGCGGACTTATCGGTCTTGCGGATCCTCCCCGGGAAAGTGTAAAAGCGGATATTGCTGTTTGCAACAAGGCAGGCATTCGTGTTGTTATGATTACAGGCGACAACGGAATTACCGCTTCCTCCATTGCGAAGAAAATTGGTATGCCACACAGCGACCATATTATTACCGGCGATATGCTAAGCGAAATGACCGACGATGAGCTGCGTGAAAAGGTCAAGGACGTGAGCATTTTCTCCCGTGTTATTCCCGAGCATAAAATGCGCATTGTAAAAGCCTTTAAGGACAACGGCGAAATTGTTGCCATGACGGGGGACGGCGTGAATGACGCACCCGCCCTTAAATATGCCGACATTGGCATTGCCATGGGCAAACGCGGCAGCGAAGTGTCCCGCGAAGCCGCCGATCTGATTTTAATGGACGACAACTTTACCACCATCGTGGAGACCGTCAAGGACGGCAGACGAATTTACGATAATATTCGCAAGGCTGTAGGCTATGTGTTCACCATTCACATTCCGATTGCATTTGCTTCCCTGCTGGCCCCCATCCTCGGTATTGCACCAACCGCCCTGCTCTTGCTGCCGCTGCACGTTGTGCTTTTGGAGCTGCTGATTGACCCCACCTGCTCCATCGTGCTGGAACGTCAGCCCGCTGAGCGAGATATTATGGAGCGAAATCCCCGCAATCCGAGGGAAAAGCTGCTGACCGCGCAAATTATTATAAAAAGCGTTTTACAGGGCCTTGTCATTTTCGCCGCCTCTTTTGGCACTTATTATGTGACGCTCTCCGGCAACATGGAGCACGCACCCATTGCCCGCTCCATGGGTCTTGCCATCATTATGCTTTCTAACTTATTCTTGGTTCAGGTTAACAGCTCTGATCACGACTTTGCCGCGCAGTCCATCATTGGCCTTGCAAAAGACAAGGTGATGTGGGCAGTGAACTTCGGCACACTTGCCATGCTGGGCATTATTCTCTACTCCCCGCTCAATTCCTTACTAAAATTAGCGCCACTGTCTATACCGATGCTTTTAAAATCCATAGCTATTGCAGCCGCGGCAGTGTTCTGGTATGAGCTTGTAAAGCTTGTAAAAAAACACACGGCAAAGCAGATAGCAGAAAAGGGCTAGCCACGTCCACACCGCCAGAAGGAAAACAGCTTAAGTCTAAGTCAGACAGAATTTCCACCGCAGGGACGCACGCCTGTCCATAGGTGAGAGAAAAGCAGCCTGAAAGAAACCTGACGGTTTTTTCGCGTTTAATCACCTTTGCAGGCGATGGCACTTTTAAGGTCATTACAAATTGGGTATCCGATAATGCCGATTTTGTAGCTGCTAATGTTACATTCCTGGCTGACCGCGGAAATGGAGATATTCTTGATATGAAGGGCATTGACCTTTAATAGCAAGTTTTATCGGTCTGTCTTGCAAGGCTATCATCAGGTCTCTCGTAGGGGGCGGCGGTGCAATTTAAGCCGTACCCGTGTATATTCTAAGCGATAATTTAACCCTTTTAACAGTGAGAGGAGCAGCCGATAAGGCTGCTCCTCTCACTGTTAAATTACCTTTGTCGTCCAATCCTCTACATTCCAGACAGCAGAGACAATACCCTCGTAGAATTCCGGCTCGTGGCTAACTAGAAGGACGGTGCCCTTGTAGGCGCGGATGGCTTCCCGCAGGGCATCCTTGGCGTCTACATCCAGGTGGTTGGTTGGCTCGTCCAGCACCAGCAGATTCATGGGGCGAAGCATGAGCTTACACAGGCGCACTTTCGCGTTCTCACCGCCTGAGAGCACCCGCATCTGGGTGGTAATGTGCTCGCCTGTCAGACCGCACTTGGCCAGGGCCGCCCGCACTTCACCGTTACTCATGCCGGGAAACTCAGCCCAAATCTCCTCCAGCGCGGTGCGGTCGTTCCCCTTCTCCTCCTGCTCGAAGTAGCCCACCTCCACAAACTGGTCGTGTTCCACATTGCCTGCAATGGGGGAAATCAGCCCCAGCAAGGTCTTTAACAAGGTGGATTTGCCCAGGCCGTTGACCCCGCGGATAGCAATTTTTTGGTTGCGTTCTACCGTCACATCCACCGGGCGGGTCAGTGGCTCCTCATAACCCAGCACCAGATTCTTTGCCGCAATGACCTCCCTGCCGGGAGTGCGGGCCGGGGTAAAGGAAAAGGTTGGCTTCACCTTTTCCTTGGCAAGCTCGATAACCTCCATCTTGTCCAGCTTCTTCTGGCGGCTCTTAGCCATGTTGGCGGTAGCGGCCCGGGCCTTGTTCCGGGCCACAAAATCCTCCAGCTGGGCAATTTCCTTCTGCTGCTTTTCATAGGCCTGCTCCACCTGGCGCTTTTTCACCTCGTAGAGGGCCTGGAATTGCTCGTAGTTACCGGTATACCTGGTAAGGGCAGCATTCTCCACATGATAAATTACGTTCACCACGTCGTTGAGGAAGGGAATGTCGTGGGAGACCAGAATAAAGGCGTTTTCATATCCCTGTAAGAACCGCTTAAGCCAGGCAATGTGGTTTTCATCCAGAAAGTTGGTTGGCTCGTCCAAAATTAAAATCATGGGGTTTTCCAGCAGGAGCTTGGTCAGCAGTACCTTGGCGCGCTGACCGCCGGAGAGCTCGGACACATCCCGTTCCAGACCAATTTCACCCAGCCCCAAACCGTTAGCATACTCCTCAATCTTGGTGTCCAGCACGTAAAAGCCGCCCTGCTCCAAAATTTCCTGAATCTCGCCCACGTCCTCCATGAGCTTGTCCAGCGTCTCGGGCGGGCAGTCCCCCATTTTGTCGTAGATGGCCAGCATCTCCTGCTCCAGCTCATACATATGGGAAAATGCAGTGCGTAAAATTTCACGGATGGTCTTACCCTTTTCCAGAACTGAGAACTGGTCTAGATACCCGGTGGTAATGTGATTGCACCAGGCCACATCCCCTTCATCAGGGCTGCGCTTACCGGTAAGAATATCCAGAAAGGTGGTCTTGCCCTCTCCGTTTGCCCCCACCAGACCGATGTGCTCACCCTTGAGCAGACGAAAGGACGCGTCCTGTAATATCTGCCGTCCGCCAAAGCTGTGGCTGACGTGATTGACGGTTAAGATGCTCATAATGTCTCCTTGATGTTATTTCCTGATGCTCCGCACATCTTCATAAGAAAGGGGCCATTGCAGCATTGCAATAGCCCCTCAGCTTGTAGACAAACTGCTATTTTGAAATTGGATGTCAAAAGACTGAGATTTTTGAGCGGGGGGATAGTGTGAAAGGGGGGCGGAGCCCCCGCTTTCGCGTGCAGGAACCCGCCCGCAGGCAACCGATTTCGGCATTTTGCCGAAATCGCCCTCAGACTGGCGACCTTGTCGACAGTCTGAGGGGCCATTGCAGCATTGCAATAGCCCCTTTTATTATGCTTCTACCATTTTGTACCAGAAGTTTGCTTTGCCCGGTGCTTACTCGTGGTCGTGACCGCAGCAGCAGTCGTCATCGCAGCCGTCGGTATCGATGGCGAACTTCTCCTTGCAGTTGGGGCACTGAATGCTGCCGCTCTCCAGAACGGCTTCGTCAATGCAAAGCTCGTCGCCGCAGTTGGGGCACTCTACCTGAAAGAAATCGTCGTCATCGTCGCAGCAGCAGTCGCAATCGTCGTCCTCTTCCTCGAAAACAACCTCTTCCACGTCGGAAAGGTCATCGGACACGGCGTCCAGCTCCTCGCCCAGGGCTTCCATGTTATCCTCGATGTCCTCGATGGACATGCCGACTTCCTCAAGAACGTCGATAATAACGTTGATGAGCTTGCCTTCCTTGGACTTCTCGGTGTCAATGTTCAGGCCTTCAGCCAGACCTTTCAGGTATGCGACCTTCTCAGAAATAGTCATTGTGTTTTCTCCTTTTCATAGGCCGCAAAGGGCCAGTTAGTTGGTGGCGGACAATTTCTCAGGCACTTAGCCCTTGCAGCGCTCCAGATACTCGCTGGTGCGGGTGTCGATCTTAATTCTGTCACCGGGGTTAATGAACAAGGGCACCTTGATCTCGGTTCCGGTCTCCAGGGTGGCGGGCTTGGTCACATTGGTGGCAGTATCGCCCTTAAAACCGGGGTCGGTCTCGGTAACCTCAAGCTCCACGAAGGTGGGGGGCTCAACGGCAAATACCTTGCCCTTGTAGGAGTTAATTTTGCAGGACATATTCTCCTTTACAAAGCGGAAGTTGTCGCCCAGGACGTGGCCGTCGATGGGCACCAGCTCAAAGGTTTCGCCATCCATAAAATAATAAAGGTCGCCGTCAGAGTAGCTGTACTCCATGTCCTTGCGCTCAACGAAGGCTTCCTCAAATTTGGCGGTAGGGTTAAAAGAAGTCTCTGTCACACCGCCGGTGATGACATTACGCATCTTGGTGCGGACAAAGGCAGCGCCCTTGCCGGGCTTTACGTGCTGGAACTCAACCACCTGCATAACCTGTCCATCCATCTCAAAGGTCATGCCGTTGCGAAAATCACTTGCAGTAATCATGGGTATCCATCCTCCAAAAAAGTATATCAAAAGGAAATACAGAATTAATCAAGTTATTTTACCCCATTTTGCCCTTATATGCAAGAACTTTTCCTGAAATTTATTCCCAAGCCCTTCTTGTGCTCCTTCTTTCAAATTGTTATAATCAAACAGCACAACCTTCCACAGGATTTAACACGAAACAGATTGCGAGGATAACATGAACGAAAAAGAAATTTCTGAAATCCGCCGCCGGTATCGATTTGAAAAGAGCAACATCACGCATGTGCGTGGCTGCTACGTAAATGAAATGGGCGAAATTGTATCGGAATTTAACCAGTCGCTGGGCCTGATGAGTCAAGACGAGTGCGAAAAATTCCTGGCCGTCATACGGCGCACCCTATCCGGCACGCTGGGCAAAAACCTGGTGGACATCAATTTTGACACCCAGCAGGTGGTTAGCGGCGAGGAGCACAAGCTGCTGATGGAGCTTAGAAATTCCGCTCTTGATAACGGGGACGCGGTGCAGGCCTTTTTCCGGCGTGCCATTGCCTCCATTACACTGGAGGGCAATTACTTAATCCTGCTGGCCTATGACCGATATGACGTGCCCTACCGCTCATCGGACGGTGAGAAGCAGAACGACGCCTCTAACGACGTATTTTCCTACATTTTGTGCAGCATTTGCCCAGTAAAAACCACCAAGCCCGCTCTGGGCTTTCACGCTCATGAAAACCGCTTTTGCTCTCTCCCGCCCGACTGGGTGGTTTCACCCCCGGAGCTGGGCTTCCTTTTCCCCGCCTTTGACGACCGGAGCACCAATCTCTACGGCGCACTTTATTATTCCCGGGATATTACGGATAGTCACACGGAATTTGTAGATACCGTATTTCGCAGCGCGGTTCCTATGCCGGCGGCCGCCCAAAAAGAAACCTTTCAGACCCTTCTGGAGGAGACTCTCTCGGAGGACTGCTGCTACGAGGTGGTGCAGTCCGTCCACGACCAGCTCACAGGGATGATTGCCCTCCATAAGGAGAGCAAGGTGGCCGAGCCGTTGGTGGTCTCAAAGGGTGCGGTCAAAAGCATTTTGCAGTCCTGCGGCGTCTCTGACTCCGGTGTAAATGCCTTTGACGTACAATACGACAGCTCGTTTGGCGAGGAGACCGACCTTAGCCCCCGGAATTTGGTGGAAAGCAAGATGGAAATCTGCACCCCCGATGTGACCATCCACGTCAATCCCCAGCGCAGTGATTTGGTGGAGACCCGTGTAATCGGCGGCAAAAAGTATATCCTTATCCGCGCCGACGAAGGTGTGGAGGTCAACGGAGTTAACATCCATATTTCTTAAAAAAGAGCCGGACGATTTTTTCGTCCGGCTCTTTTTTCGTCCTTTAAAGCACAATTAAATCCTTGGGCGACTGAGTGAGTACCACGCAGCCATCCTCGGTAAGCACAGTTACGTCCTCAATACGCACGCCGAAGCGGCCGGGCAGGTAGATACCCGGCTCGGCGGAAACTACGGCTCCGGCGGGCAGGGCACGCTCCTCGGCTGTACTGGCATTGGGGCTCTCGTGGATCTCAAGACCCAGGCTGTGGCCATAGCCATGGCCGAAATAGTCGCCATAGCCCGCGTCCTCAATGACCTTGCGGGCCGCGCCGTCGATGACCTTGCCCTGCACACCTGCCTTTGTGACGGCAATACCGGCCAGCTGGGCCTGCAAGACAGTGTTATAGACCTGCTTCATCTCGTCAGTGGGCTCGCCGATGGCCACTGTGCGGGTCATGTCGGAGCAATAGCCGCCATACATGCAGCCAAAATCCATAGTGAGGAACTCTCCGTTTTGAATTTTCTTGTCGCTTGGAATTCCATGGGGCAGACTGCCGTTAGGGCCGGAGACCACAATGGGGTCAAAGGAAACCTTGTCTGCACCCAGCCGAATAAGGTCGTACACCAGCTTGGCGGCAATCTCCCGCTCGGTCATGCCGGGCTGAATAAATTTAATGATTTCCCGGAAGGCCTCATCGGTAATGCGCTGAGCCTCGGTCATCAGAGCAACTTCCTCGCTGTCCTTTGCCGCCCGCAGGTCACCGATTAAATCCTGAGCAGGGATGAACTCACAGGGCAGTGCGTCGCTGTACAGCTTGAGCTGGGCCACTGTCATATAGCAGTCCTCAAAGCCCAGCTTTTTGATGCCCAGCTCCTCCACCGCCGCCTTCAATAGCACGCGGTAGTTCTTGGTGCGGTCGGTCATAGTAATGGCGGCATCCGTCACCCCATTGTTGGCGGACTCGATGTACCGGGAATCGGTAAAATAGCGGCTTTCCTCCTTGGCAACCAGCACAAAGCCCTCACCGTGAAATCCTACGGCGTAATACTCACCGGGTGCACTGGAAACCAGCATGGCGTCAATGCCGTATTCGTCCAGCTTGGACGCAATTTGTTTCAAATGGTTCATCTTTATCAACCTTTCTCTTTTAGGCGGCGGAAGTACTCCAACCGCCGTTTATTCCGGGCATCCACCCGTGTGCCGACTCGGCACTATTTGCAAAAGCCTTGGTACGCCCTTTTCATGGTCAGCGCGTCCTCAGCCTGAGTACCGGCGCTTTCACAGATAATAGTGGGATTCCACTTACGGCGGGCAAGTTCTTCCATAAGAGGAATGTAGTCTGGGCCGTAGTCGCTCTGGTCAAAGGTCAGGTGCATCTTCTCCCCGCCGCCGGGGGTAAACTGTATTTTAGAAAAATGGCTGTGGAAGCGGGCCGCCCGATGGGCACCCAGCACTTCCTCCATGCGGTCTAGTATGCGGCACATATGCTCTCTGCTGCCGTCCAGTACCCCCAGCGTGCGGGCATAAAGATGACCAAAGTCCACACAGGGCAGAAGCCGCTCATCCAGCATACACAGCTCTAAAACCTCGTCCAGATCGCCCAGCTGGTTGATTTTCCCCATGGTCTCAAGGCACAGAGCAATATGCCCATACCCCTCCCCATCGGCAATTTTGACAATCTCCTTGGTAGATGTCAGCGCGACCGCTTGGGCTTCGCTCCGCTCCCGCTTCATAATGGCTCCGGTATGGACGGTGACCCTGGTAGCCCCCATCCAATCGGCTGCCTGACAGGCAGAGAGAATATAGCCCGCCGTCTTGCGCAGGCTTTCTGGGTCGGGATTGGCTAGATTAATGAAGTACGGAGCGTGCAGGCTCATGGCGATGCCGTTTACTCGGGAATTTTCCCCCAGCTTGCGAGCGGTCTCCTCCCCGATGTTTACCCCCTTGCCGCACTGGTACTCATAGGCGTCCAGCCCAAAGTCCCGAATCCACCCGGGGGCAGCCAGGGAGGATTTATGGCTAGCCGAAAAACTGTCGGAATTTCCGGCGGGGCCGAATAATACTGGCATAAATTTCTCCTTTAACAGCGGACGGATAAAGGGTATCAGTCCCTATAAATTGGTTTTCCCTTTTCCCGCATTGCGGAATGGGGTCTCCGCAAAATAGCGTAAATAGCGGCCCGGATTACCCGCCAGGGCAATGGGCTCCACCAGCAGAGCGGTAATACCCGCCCGCTTGGCCCCTAATATATCGGTAAAAATCTGGTCGCCCACCATGGCAGTCTGGGCGGCCGTGCGTCCCATTCGCTCCATGGCGGCAAGAAAGCCCTTGAGATTGGGCTTTCCGGCATGACCCAGGGCAGGAATGTCCAGAGCCTCCGCGTAGTGTGCCACCCGATTGGGGCGGCGGCTGTTGGAGAGGAGAAACAGCTCCACCCCCGCCATACGAAGGCGCTCCCGCCAGGCCAGCACGGCACTGTCGGGGTCGGGTTGACCGTATCGGGTCAGGGTGTTATCCAAATCAGCCAGGAGCAATGTAATCCCCTGTTCCGCCAGCCAATGGGGATCAATTTTTGTCACATCTTGATATACACCGTCGGGCACGGGCAAAATTGCCAAGGCATTCACCTCATAGTCTGCGTTTTCTACTTCTACATATGCGCTTCATTGCATAGGTTGCATTATATCACTTTAGAAAAACATGGACAAGGGGGATAACACCTTTATGATTACAAAATCCCGACTGATACTCACCGTGCCGCCCGCCGACAGCCGCATTGCACTGGGCTATGGCGTTCCCGTGGCCCACATGGCATACCGGGTGGGGGGTGGGCCTCATCTATTCCGAGCCACCATGCCAGTCTCGGTGCGGGGCGGGCTGATGGTGATTGATGACACCGGCTTTGATGGGCTGGGCGATTCGGCCCCCTTCTGTCAGGAGGTCATTCGGGAATGCATGGCCCGAAACTTTGACGGGGTCATTTGCGACTTTGAAACTCGGCCCTTTACTATTTTGGGCAAAATCGTGGCCGAACTCGGGGAACTGATGCACAAGCGGGGCTGGCCCCTGTATGTCACCGAGCCATACGCCCGTTTTTCCGACAAGACCAAAGTACTTATCTCCTCCGCCCTATCCGGCGGCTCTTTGCAGCAGCGGCTCCACGAGGCTGCGGAGCAATACGGCTCCGGCCGGGTTGCTCTGGCGGTAGAGCGGGTATGCCGAGACTTCTTCCTTCCCTCCCCCAGCGGACAGGGCAGCCCCATGACCGTGGAGGAACTGCGCCGCCGCATGGAGGAGCTTGCCCCGTCTGTCTTTTTCTCGGGAGAACTTTGTGCCCACTATTTTACTTACATGTCCCCCCAGAACGGCGCGCACTTTATCCTGTTCGACGACACCGGGAGTATTCGCAAAAAACTGCAAATTGCTCGCAGTCTGGACATTTCCGACGCGGTGATCGCCTACCCCCAGGTGTCCGACCTTCTGCCTGATATTTTGACGTAGCCTGCCCTCGCCGCTGCGCTCTATGCTGCTCTTTACATATAAAAGTCCCGCAGTCTTGCGACTGCGGGACTTTTTTACATCTTAAAAGAACTTCTTCTTGTTCTTGCGCGCGGCCTCAGACTTCTTGCGGCGCTTAACGCTCGGGCTCTCATAGCACTCGCGCTTGCGCACTTCGGCCAGGACGCCCGACTTAGCGCAGCTGCGCTTAAATCGCTTCAGGGCATTTTCCAGAGACTCGCCATCTTTTAAACGGACTTCCGACATTGATTTCCCCTCCCTCCGATGCGGCGGACGTTTCCGCCGCGCAAGGGCCACAGGCATAGGCGTATACGCCCAGATATGGCTTTAACAGTAGTATTATATGTGAATTTCTGCCGTTTGTCAAGCATCATTTCACATTATCGGATAGCATTTGCAGGTTTACTTTAAATAATCCGCTTTTATTGCTTTGGCTTTACAATCAGGTTTACCAGCTTATTCTTCACCAGAATAATTTTGACAACGTCCATGCCCTCGGTAAACTTGGCAACCTTGGGGTCTTGCAGGGCGGCGGCCACCACGGCATCCTGCTCGCTGTCCACAGGAACAGCAATGGTGCCACGGAGCTTTCCACCCACCTGGACGGCCATATTGACCTCGGCGTCTATGGTCTTGGCCGCATCGTACTCGGGCCACGGCTGGCGGCAGGCAAGACCGCGCTTAGCGGCGAAGCCCTGACTCTCCCACAGCTCCTCCACCATATGGGGGGCAAAGGGAGACAGCATAAGGAGGAGGGCGGACAGATCGCCCTTAGAGAGTCCGTTGGCGTAAAAGTCGTTAACCAGCGCCATCAGCGCGGCAATCGCTGTATTAAACTTCATGGCCTCAATATCGTCGGAGACCTTCTTAATCGCCTTGTGGATGGCACTCTCATTGGCAGGGCTGTACTCCATGGACTCGGTTGCCATGTCGGTCAGGTTCCACACCCGGTCGAGGAAACGCTTACAGCCCTTGACGGCATTGGAGCTCCATGCGGCAGCCTTCTCAAAGTCACCGATGAACATAATATACATGCGCATGGTGTCCGCGCCGAATTCATTAATAACGTCGTTGGGGTTAACCACATTGCCGCGGCTCTTGGACATCTTCTCCCCGCCCTCGCCCAGGATCATGCCGTGGCTGGTGCGCTTCTTATAGGGCTCGGCAGAGGGAACAATGCCCTGGTCGTAAAGAAAGTTGTTCCAGAAGCGGGAGTAGAGCAGATGCAGGGTGGTGTGCTCCATGCCGCCGTTATACCAGTCCACGGGGGACCAATAGTCCATCGCCTCCTTGGAGGCCAGCGCGTTTTCGTTGTGGGGATCCATATAGCGCAGGAAGTACCATGAGGAGCCTGCCCACTGGGGCATGGTGTCGGTCTCGCGCTTTGCGGCGCCGCCGCAGTGGGGGCAGGTGGTGTTTACCCAGTCTGTCATTTTAGAAAGGGGGCTTTCGCCGGTATCGGTGGGCTCGTAGCTCTCTACGTCGGGCAGCAGCAGCGGCAATTCGCTTTCCGGCACAGGCACCCAGCCGCACTTGTCACACCAAACCATGGGAATCGGCTCGCCCCAGTAGCGCTGACGGGAGAACACCCAATCCCGGAGCTTGTAGTTGACCTTCTCATGGCCGATATTCTGCTCTGCCAGCCACTTTGTAATGACGGGGATGGCCTCCTTAACGGTTTTACCGTCCAGGAAGCCGGAGTTTACCATGATACCGCTGTCATCCTTCAGTGTAAAGGCTTCCTCCTGCACGTTTCCGCCGGCCACCACCTCAATAATGGGCAGGTTAAACTTCTTGGCAAAGGCCCAGTCGCGGGTATCGTGGGCGGGAACAGCCATAATCGCGCCGGTGCCGTAGGTCACCAAAACGTAGTCAGAGATAAAGATAGGAATTTCCTTGCCGGTGACGGGGTTAATGCCGCGAACACCCTTCAGCTCCACACCGGTTTTTTCCTTGTCTGCCGTAAGCTCACTGCGCTCGAAGTCAGACTTGCGGGCGGCTTCCTGCACGTAGGCACTGACCTCGTCCCGATTGGCCAGCTTGTCTGCCCACTTTGTTACATACTCGTGCTCAGGGGAAATGACCATATAGGTCGCGCCGAAGAGGGTATCCGGTCGGGTGGTAAAGACGGTGAGCTTATCTCCCTCGGTGGTGCCAAAGTCTACCTCCGCACCGGTGGAGCGGCCAATCCAGTTCACCTGCTGGGCCTTCACCCGCTCGGGGAAGTCCAGGCCCTCAAGACCATCAATAAGCTTCTGGGCATATTCGGTGATTTTCAGCATCCACTGGCTCTTCTCCTTGCGGATGACGGGGGAGCCGCAGCGCTCGCACCCGCCGTCCACCACCTCCTCGTTGGCGAGGACGCACTTACACGAGGTACACCAGTTCACAGGCATGGTATTTTTGTACGCAAGGCCCTTCTTGAAGAGCTGGAGGAAAATCCACTGGGTCCACTTGTAGTAGCTGGGGTCAGTGGTGTTAATGACCCGGTCCCAGTCAAAAGAATAGCCCAGCATTTGGAGCTGGCTGGTAAAATTCTGAATATTGTCGTGGGTCACCTTCGCGGGGTGAATGTGGTTTTTAATGGCATAGTTTTCTGTGGGCAGACCGAATGCGTCATAGCCCATGGGAAAAAGCACATTGAAGCCGTCCATACGTTTCTTCCGCGCCACCACATCCATGGCGGTGTAGGGGCGGGCGTGCCCCACATGGAGTCCCTGCCCCGAGGGGTAAGGAAACTCTACCAATCCATAGAACTTTGGCTTGTCGCCGCTGTTCTCGCTGGCATAAATTTTCTCCTCCAGCCACTTTTTTTGCCATTTTGGCTCAATGGCTCCAAAATCATACTTCAAATCAGGCATTTTCGGCACTTCCTCAAATACTGTTTACGGCTGGACTTGTCCCAACCGACATAATCTTGAATATTATACTCGAAAAGCACTTCTATTGCAAGTGTAGCAGGAGAAAAGTCGGCGGGCCGATGTCCACATCAGCCCGCCTTTATTTATCCCCGCTTTTTCTTCTTAAACCAAAATACATAAATGAAACCTCCGGTAATCAAGACCACACCCGCTACCAGCGCAATGGTAGGAATACTTTCCCGGAGTTCCATGGCCTTCACTTCTTGTTCCACCGCCGCAACCGTGGTCTCATCGGCGGGGAGATTTGTGTTTCCGGGGTTTGAAATGCAGATCCAATTCATTTTCTGCCCGTAAATGTAATTGATATAGCCCCAGACGCGTCCGCTTTCATCCACATAGCATTGGGTAAAGGTTTCTGCCAGACTTACATTTTCCGAAAACCACTGGCTGTTTGAGCGGCCTACGACCCATCCCGAATTGGGGTAACGCCAAAGGATTAGCTCCTCCACACCGTCAAAGGCGTTATTATAGGCGCTGTCCCAGCCGGTAAGCTTATCGGCGTAAAGCTTCACAAAGACCTCGGATTGCTCGTTGCGGGGCGGCTTTTGTCCGGGAAGGAGCACGTCGGCCCGTGCGCTCAGCGGGAGCACGAGCAGGGTCAGGATCAGGACGCAGGCAAGTCGTTTCGCTTTCATAATATTCCCTCCTTATAAATACGCAAGGATTAGCCAGCCTACCAAAAAGGACAGCGCGTTTGCCGCAAATGACAGGAGCACAGGGCGCTTAATTTCATCGCCGCAGGCCTTGTAGCACAGGCCCTCTCCGCCTACAACAGCGCATTCGATGGCGAGTGTTACCCAAGCAAACGGGAAAAAGAGATGGATGAGATTTGCCAAAGGATTGGTCAGGATATTGACCAAAATACAGAGCAGGATATTTTTTCCACGCAGTCCCCACAGAAAAGCCACCGGCAGCTCCAGCATCAGGGTCAGCGCAAGCGGAAGCAAAAATTGGCTCATGTGAGTCCCTCCCCCGCTCGCAGTCCGAGACCCAGTATGATGAAAGAGCCTACGGCCCCGACAGCGTACAGGCCGCTGCTGCCGGACACCGTCGGTACACCCCACAGGATGGGCAGCGTACCCAAAAAGAGGGCGAAGGTAAGCAGTCCAAATGCCATACCTTTGGCGCCCCGCAGAATGCGCCCCGCCCCCCACAGGGTAATGGGCATAGTCATGTTAAAAGCAAATACGGCCAGCAGTCCTGCTGCCGGAACATCGGAACCGAGAAAGCAGATCGCCGCCAACGCCAGCGATCCCGTGGCCGTCCGGCTCGCGCCAAAGCGGTCGGCAAGCAATCCACCCGCCGCCTTTCCGCCCGCCACGGCCAATGCCAGCCATAGCCCCAGCTCCCCCTTCCAGGGAAACTGAAATATTCCGCCCATCAAGGCCCGCAGTACCACCACCGTAAAAAAGCAAACGAGGGGCATAACCGCCCTTGTACCACCTTGGGGAATGGGGGTAAACACGGCGTTAGGCGCTCCTGCCCCCCGGCGCAGAATGAAGCTGCCTAAGAGAAAAAGCACCAGTGGCACCACCGGTTCGGGCAGCGCCGCCTGCACCGATGGAAGCGCCCCCAAAAACAGCCCCAGTGCACCAGGTGAAACGAATATCCCCAGTGGCGTGCACCCGTTAGAGGAATTGAGGGCATACAGTCCGCCGCCCACATGGAACAGAGCATTACCCAATCCGGCCGCAATAGCGGCCGGAAAGCCGGTAAACAGCCATGCCGCGGCAGTCAACAAGCAGCCCAGGGCGGCAAAGCACCGCTCTTTGCCCAGGCGGTCTGACAGCAGCCCCAGGGGTAACTGCACGGCAAAAGCAAAAAAGTTATAGAGCAGAAACGCAGTCATGTCACGCCAGTCTTGGCCCAGCTTGCCTAAAAGGAGCAGCGTACAGGAAAAATCTACAAAAAAGTGCGTAAACGCATATAACGGTAAGGCGCTTTGCTTCATGCCGCTCCCCTCCCTTTTTTCTTTAGACGCAACTGCTGGAATAAAGTTCCTCCCCCTCATTTTAAACGCTTTATGCCCTTTTGACAAGCAGAAGCACCCGGAACTTAAGTTCCGGGTGCTTCTGGCGGGTGACAAAGCTTTTACATCTGCCCTAACAGCAGCTGTGCCAAAAAGGAGACTACGACTACCAGCGCGGAGATAATAAAACCATGGAGCATGGGCTTAGCTCCCGATTTGGCAACTGATTTAAAGTTAGTTCTGCATCCGATGGCTCCCAGGGCCATGACCATGAGGAATTTGCTGCCCTTTGCCATCCCCCCCGCCAGCTCGTCGGTAATCAGCCCGGTGCTGCGCACCGCCACCATGCCCAGAAACAGAAGAATGAACCAGGGGAAAATCTTGCTCCAGTTAATGGGACGCTTTTCATGGGTGCTTCCCTGCTCTACCGCCGCCTTCTTTCTTTCCAGCCGTTCGTTTACCAGCGAGAAAATAAGCACCACAGGAATAATAGATAGGGTACGGGTAAGCTTGACAATGACCGAAAAATTACCCGCTGCCTCGGAGAAGGCGTAGCCTGCCGCCACCACCGAGGAGGTATCGTTCACGGCGGTACCGGCCCAAAGGCCGTAGCCCATGTCGCTCATTCCAAAATATCGGCCCATAATCGGAAATAAAATGACCATCAGTACGTCAAAAATAAAGGTGGCCGAAATGGCGTAGGCCACATCCCGATCCTCCGCCTCAATGGTAGGGGCAATGGCAGCAATGGCACTTCCGCCGCAGATGCCGGTGCCTGCGCTGATTAGGCCGGACAGCTTCCAGTTCATACCGAAGGCCTTTCCCACCAAATACCCGCCGCCAAAGGCGGTAATGAGCGTAAAGCACATGACCACCAGGGAATATCTCCCCACCTGAAAAATTTCCCGAAAGCTTAAGGTAACGCCCATAAGAACGATGGCCAGCTTGAGCACCTTCTTAGACACAAATCCCAGCCCGGCAGAAAAAATTCTGTACTTGCTAATAATTGGATTTACCAGCATACCCAAAAGCAGGGCAAACACGCTGGCGCTGATAAGGTGATAGGGAATAAACCCACTGATCACATTGGCTACCACTGCCAGCAGAGCGGTCAATACCACCGCCGCCGAAATACTCTTTATCTTTTCCATACACACACCACTCATCTTTTGTAATGGGTTGATTTTATCAGCAGATTACTATAAAATCAAATGATACATTTTTATTTATCTATAAGGTGATTTTATGCTAGACCACAGAATTGATACCTTTCTCACCCTCTGCCGTACCGGCAGCTATACTAAAACCGCCGAGCTGCTGCATATGACCCAGCCGGCGGTGACCCAACACATTCGTTATTTAGAGGGGCTCTTTGGTGCGAAGCTGTGCCTGTTTCAAAACAGATCCTTCTCTCTCACCCCTAAGGGCCAGCTTCTGCTGGACTTCGCCACCACGGCTAAGAGCGATGTTCAGACCTTTGCCGCCCTGCTTAAAAAAGAGGATGATGCCCCCGCC
This sequence comes from uncultured Pseudoflavonifractor sp., assembly GCA_964504285.1. Lineage (GTDB taxonomy): Bacteria > Bacillota > Clostridia > Oscillospirales > Oscillospiraceae > Pseudoflavonifractor. The sequence continues at coordinate 5,406 of CAZDDZ010000016.1, read as the reverse complement.
CTTCGCTTTGGTGCCACGCTCACCATTGGTGAATATACACTGGCGCCCATTCTGGCAAAATACCTGAGCAATTTTCCCGCCGCCAAGCTTTTTATGCAGATGGGAAATACCGATGTACTCCTCGCCGCTCTGCGGGAATGGAAGCTGGACTTCGCCTTTATCGAGGGGCATTTCGACAAGAGCAAGTATGACGTGAGTCTCTTTAAGTCGGTTCCCTTTATTGCCGTATGTGCCGGGGATGACCCTCGGCAGGCCCATGAGTGGACGCTGGAGGAGCTAACCGACCAGCACATTATGCTCCGGGAGCCCGGCTCTGGTACCCGCGGTATCTTCGAGCAGATTTTGCGGGAACAAAACATGACCCTGGATAATTTTACGCGGCTGACCGAAATTGGCAGTCTCAACGTCATTAAATATCTGGTTCGTCAGCACCGGGCCATCACTTTTATTTATAAAGACGCCGTAACGCAGGAACTCTCCGACGGTACTCTGGCCCCCTTACAGCTGGCAGGCACTCCCGTCTTCCGTGACTTCAGCTTTGTTACCCTGAAGGGCAGCCGCTTCACAGAACACCACCGCCATTTTTTAGACTTCTGCCTGAGGGCAATAGCCCCTGCTTAGAAGGGTCAACACATTTTGATAAATTCTGTCCTTTCTTTCCCACCGGGGATTACAATAATTTCTTAAACCCTGACATGAAAGCGTCAGGGTATTGTGCTACAATACCCTTGGATGACAAAATATTGTACTTTGTCATTCGAGGATACCGCCACCTACAACCGAGAGGTGCATCTATGAAAAATGATCGACTCTTTCAATTTTTATATTTACTGCTGGAGCACGGCAGCATGACCGCCCCTGAGCTGGCTGCGGCTATGGAGGTATCGGTTCGCACTGTCTATCGTGATGTGGAAACGCTGTCTATGGCAGGTGTGCCGGTCTACGCCACGGCAGGCAAGCACGGCGGTATTTCGCTCTCCGAGGGCTACTGCTTTGACAAAAGATTGCTTTCGGATGCGGAGCAAAACCAACTGCTTTTTGCCCTGCAAAGCCTTAAGGCTGCCGATCAGCAGGTTGATGAACTTCTTTTCAAGCTGGGCAGCGCCTTTCGCAAACCGCCCCGCGACTGGATTTCCGTTGATTTTTCCCGTTGGGGTCTGCACCATGTGGACAGCATCCGGTTTGAAACAATGAAAGCGGCCATTCTTGACCAGCAGGTACTGCAACTCACCTATTACGGCACCTCCGGCGAAACAACCCGGCGCAGTATTCACCCGCTGCGTCTCATCTATAAGGATAAACATTGGTACTTACAGGGTTTCTGCCTGAAAGCGAAAGATTTTCGGCTTTTTAAGGTCAGCCGCATTTTGGAGCTGATCCCCACAGGCGAACACTTTGCCCAGGATTACGAGGGGGAAATCCCGCCCATTGAATTGGAGTTACCGCCAGATATAAACACCTACTTTAAGCTGAAAATCTCCGGTCAGCTGGCATTTCGGGTGTATGATGAGTTTGACCGGAAAAGCATTACCCCTCAGCCTGACGGCAGTCTGCTGGTGGAGGTGCATTTTCCCATGGATTCTTGGGTGGTGGGGTATCTGTTTTCCTTTGGCACCGATGTGGAGGTGCTTGAGCCACCTCAGTTGCGCCGGAAGTTGGCAGAGTATGCAGAAAAAATTTGGTTGCATCACAAACCATGACAGACAGTTGTCATCTTTTACTTGGTAAGATTGAATTATCAAAACACAGGAGGACAATTACATGGAAATTAAAAATCAAACGTTTTGCCAAAGCTGCGGAATGCCGATGGAGGATGCACAGTATGGAAGCGAGGCCGACGGCAGCAAATGCGCTGACTATTGCTGCTACTGCTACGAGGGCGGTAAGTTTTGTGTGGATGTGACCATGGAGCAGATGATTGACTTTTGCGCAAAACCAATGGCCGCCGCCACCGGCATGGCCCCCGCCGAAGCCAAGGCACAGATGGCAGCATTCTTTCCGCAGCTGAAGCGCTGGAAGTAAGAAGCAGGAGTGTGCAAAATGAATTGGAGCGAGTGCTATCCGAAAACGCAGATGCCGAATTTACAGCAGATATCCATTTTTGTTGCAAACCCACTCTGGGAGGAACTTTGCGCTCATCTGGAGTCCTGCTATGACGTCTTGCCCAAGATAGAGCACAGCATTTGTTCCGGCGCACCGGGTTGGAATGTAAAGTACAAAAAGAGCGGGCGCGCCCTTTGCACGCTTTACCCCAGCCACGGCTATTTTACCTGTCTTGTATCGGTGGGCAGCCGTGAGGCTATGGAAGCCGAGCTACTGTTATCGGTTTGCACCGAAACTGTCCGCAGCCTTTATTGGAGCACAGCGCCATATAACGGCGGGCGCTGGCTCATGATTCCTGTCAGCTCTCCAGAAATTTTAGACGATGTGAAGCGGCTCATTGCTTTACGCGTCCATAAGAAACGGGGATGAACCAACGCACTGCATCTTTGAGGACATTGCTGCCGAGCGCAAGTCAAGACCACCCGTATAACGGGCGGCTTGAACCCGCCCTATACATCGCTACTCAACGTCTTTGTTTACGCTGACATTGCATTTCGTATGCAAAGAGCAATTACAGAATATGGGGACACCCCTCATAAAATTCTTGAGCACATCAACGCCATTGATAAAAAGCGTGCTGCCTATTTTAAGTTTTATGCCAACCTAAACGGGCAGCAGATGGAAAACTATCATCTCTGTGTCAACAGTGGCTCTTTGGGCATAGAAAACGCAGGCAGACTGATTGAATGTGCATATCAGCTTTGAAACATGAATAAAATTCAAGCCGAACCGTTGTTGAGGGACGCAGGCAATCCATTTTCTTCCCCCTGCGCAAAAGGCTATTTCGTGTAATGTGTAAGTTTAAATGCCAAGAGGGCTAAAAACTGCTGAAATGACATTCTTAAAATCAAGCTCCAGCTTGACGGACTTTTTAAAATAAGATTTTAGGAAAAGCCTGATGTCCTGCGGTGAAAACCGCAGGACATCAGGCTTTCATTTTTGTGTTAATCGGTAAAAATAGATACCGAGCATATGGGCTCCGGCCGGAAAGAAACCTGCTCCAAAAAGAAAAGACACCCTCTGGGGTGTCTTTTCTTTTTGGAGCAGGTAAAGGGAATCGAACCCTCATATTCAGCTTGGGAAGCTGACGTTCTACCACTGAACTATACCTGCATCTTATAACGACTTAAGTAGTATAGCACACCTTCACTCTGTTGGCAAGGTGGATTTTGGATCAATGCATTTTATTTCTATTCCCCTTCCCCAATTAAGGTAAAGGAGTTGCGCCACTAGTCTTAGCTACTTTGCCGTCAATCGACATTTTTTACAAAATGTTTACATCGTTTTTATCTATTTCGCTAATTCCCTCTTGCTTTTTTTTGCAAGCCATGTTATGATACCGTTACAATCTAAAAAAGGAGGTACAATGCAGTATGTTTTTTCATGACATCCATAGCACGGATGTCGACGATCTGATTTTTGGCAGCGATAAGTCCATCATCATCAGCGACCGATAATTTCGTGCAGCAGAGAGTACCACACCAATGGGTGTGGCTTTTTTGTTTTTATACAGGAAAATGATTCTCTCAAGAGGAAGGACGCTTGGCGGTTGCCAAGCGTCCTTTTTGTTTGCTTACTTGCCGCAGCCCTTGACCTCACGATAGCTATCGCAGGTGGGCACTACGCCGTTGGGCGGGAAGAATTCGTCGACGGGGAACTTCACATGGCGGAAAATTTCGCAGGGATCGTCCTCACAGCCGCCGCAGGTGCATTCCTTTTCGGGCATGCAGTAGTCATAGACGGGCATAAGGAGCTGGGTTTCCCGCTCCAGACGGATGATGGAGAACTGGCCCAGGGTAACATAGACCCGCTTGCCATCGCCATGGAAGCAGAGGTCACTGCCAAAGCAGGAGCAGACGCAGGCAGGGATTTCGGTCAGCTCACAGTCGCAGGGACGGCACTCGCAGACATCCACCAGCTTGATGTTCAGTACCAAGGGGTCGACGGCCTCCACTACGGCACAGGGCAGGTTGCACTTCAAGTTCACGTGCTCCTCCATGCCGCTGCCGCAGCTCTCGGAAGAAAATACCTTTGCGGTACCCTCGCTGCCAAAGAGAATAACCCGCTTGTCAAATACGCAGAGACCGCAGACCTCAACGGGCCGGGCCGCGCCCACGAAGGCGTCGGCGGTGACCTTATAGAAGTAACGGACATCTACGGTGTAGAACCCGCGGTTAAAGCCGATGGGCTCTACATCAATGTACACGCTGAGAAGCTCCGCCTTGCCGGCCTTAATGCTGACAGCCCGGTCAATGGCACACTTGGAGCTCTGGGTGGGGTAAAAGCGCAAATCCTCAATACAATCTTTATCACGGCACGAATCGAAGATCTTTCTTGTGTGTATGCACACGGCCTCACGGATGCAGACGCTATCCTGCACAGGGCCGGGCACGACCTTTTCAGGCATTGCAATACCTCCCTAAAGAGTAATTTGAAAAAAGGTCACCTCGATTGACGGGGCCGACAGGCCGCCCTGCCAGCCGAGGGTACTGCCTTCCATACCATTCTATGACTCATCTGCCGTTTGGTGCGGGAATAGCTTGCGGTTGTTGGCACTTTGTCGTATGATATAGCTCATAAAAGCGAAGGAGGGCAAAAATGAGACGGCAAGAGCACGAGCGCGACCGCACATTTGGGGAGCACATCATCGACAAATGCAGTTACATGACCCTTTCCATGGTGGACCAAAGCGGGCTTCCCCACGCGATTCCCCTCTCCCCTGTCCGTGCAGGCAGTAATCTTTACTTTCATTGCGCTACCGAGGGTGAAAAGCTGAAAATTTTGCGGCAGAATCCCAGAGTCTCCATGTCCTTTGTGGGCGATACCCAGGTTCCGGCGGGTAAGTTTACCATATACTATGAATCTGCCGTCGCCACCGGTACCGCCGCTGAAGTTACTGACGAAACCGAGCGGCGGCAGGCTCTGCGCTTAATTTCGGAAAAATACTGCCCTGACGACATGGTCGACTTTGACCGAGTGCTAAACGCCTGGCTTTCCCGCACTGGCGTATGGAAAATTTCTCTGGAAACCATTACGGCAAAAAGCAACTTCCCCCGGCCCTAAGAATATACCGAATCACCGCTTTAAAAAAACTTATGCTTCTATACAAAGGGCTTTAGAATCTGCATTTACAGACTCGCGCCAAAAGGCGGCCACGGCGGCCCATGAATACAGCTTCTCCGTTTTCTTTCAAGCATATCTAGATCGTATCTGAAAAGTAGCGAAATGCACAGAAATACAGGATTTTTTTCAGGCAGCGCCGATTTTCCTTGCCATACTGACGTATGGCAAGGAAAATCGGCG
>CAZDDZ010000015.1:0-39358 GCA_964504285.1 uncultured Pseudoflavonifractor sp. | reverse complement strand
TGCAAAGCGTGATAGCGCCGCGGGATATATCCCGCGGCGCTATCACGCTTTGCATAGACTATTCTACTACAACGTTGTCAATTTGCAGGTTGCAGTTAGACCCAATCTCAGAAAAAGTAATGGTAACCTGACCATTTGTCACAAATACAGTGCCGGAAATCTTGGTGTACACACTGCCGTGCGGGATGATGCTGGTTACTGTTGCCCCTCCATACCCGGACAGCTCCATTTGGCAGGTAGTAGGATTACCAGAGTACTGCTTGACCCAAGCGGTGACTGTGTGGAGACCATTGGACAAGCCTGTCACGGTCTGCGTAAGCTTTTGGGTAAACTGCGCAGAGTTCCAGAAATAGCATTTGTAACCACCCTGGTAAACGTCGCTTGCATCTACGCCGCAGTTTGTGCCGGTGGCGGTCCATCCGTTAAAATTGCCTGTCTCAAACCCATAGTTTTTTACATCTCCGCAGGGAACGATGGACACGTTGTCAATTTGCAAATTTGCACTGGTTGCAGCATTTTCGTAAAACGCGACATTTAACTGTCCGTTCGTTACTGTAACCATGGAACTGATTTGCGTATAGGCATTCCCATGAGGAATATTGGTATAGCTGGTTGTACCGCCATAATTGGAGAGCTCCATTCTGCAGGTCGTGGGTGTACCTGTATTTTGCTTGACCATGGCCGATACAAGATAAGTTCCGTTCGGCAGAGAAACCGTCTGGTCAATTTTCTGTGTAAAGGCAGAGGAGGACCAGAAATAGCACTTGTAGCCACCGGCAAACGCATCCGAAGCATCGACACCGCAGTTGGCGCCGGTAGCGGTCCACCCACTCAGGTTACCACTTTCGAAGCCGGGGTTCTGAATACTTGAGCCACCCACATCAATATAATCTAGATTAAAAGCGCCCTGATTGCTCGCCTCACGGGAGACGGTAATCAGATTGAGTCCCTGCTGCAAATTTAAATTAACAGTAGTTGTCCCCCAGGTATCCCATGTAGCAAGATTCGGCATAGACAGGTTTGCACTGGAAATGGTTGTGTTGGCCGTATTGCGCACACTGATTTTTCCCGTGCTGGTGGTGCCGCTTGCGTTGGCATAGCGCACGGAGACAGGATGAACACCTGCATAATCCGCATAAACTCCAAATACCACATTTGCTCCAGCATGGTCGCCGCTAAGCTGATCCACAAAGCCCCCGCCGGAACGGCCGGTATGATCATTATTGAAGTGTGCCCCGCTTCGGAAGGAAGCCACCTCTGCCTCGTAGCGTACAGCCGCGCCGGTGGTTTGGTTGGGTGTAATGATAATCATGCTAACATCGTGGGGCGCCAAGTTAACACTATAACTTGTCATAGAGCCCAGATTTGTGCGCTTCCAGACATCGTGCACAGAGCCGCCACCGGTCAAACCAAGTGTCTGAACAAAGTCAATAGACTTGGTTACCGTATTGTCCGAGCGGTTAAAGAGCGCGACTACCCAGTCCCCTTGGGAGGTCTGGCCGATCCAACGCTCGGAGTCCCGACTTCCGGTATCGGGCTGACCACTGTATGCCGGCTCAAAAGGATTGCCGTTATAGTAGATGGGCTTACCCACAAAGCCATCCTTCTTGAGCGCAAGAATTTCCGGATTTGTATAGTAGGATAGGTTATTGCCAATGGTATCGTACTGATCAGCAACCGCCAGCGGGGAACCAGCCATGGTAAACAGCGAAATTGCCGTGCGCTTTTCATTTTCTGCATAGGCGCCGGTAAAGTTGTGGATGCGCAAGAAATCGCCATCCAGCGTCAGGTTGCCCCGTCCGCTCACATCAGAGAAGCCGGTAAAGCCCTGGAATGGATTGGCCCACTGGCAGAAGCCCGAGTTCCAGGTCTGACGCTCGTCTCCAAAACTGCCCTTGTTGAGCCAGGTCCAATTTCCGTTGGTGGAGTCTGTATCAATACGCATTAAATCGCCGTACAGGATTTCATTCTTTGCATGGTTGAAGGAGTTTGGCATAACCAGGCTGACCTCCATATCGTCTCCGGCAGCCTCTGAAATCCATCTGAGCGCGGTGGCATAGTTATCACTGCCCCAAGCAGGCACACCCGACGGTGCTCCGCCTGCGCCCGCACCGGACTCATACCAGCAAAGAAAATCTACACGCAGAAAACGAACGCCCATGTTTTTAAAGTAGTTTACGTAGCCTTGAATGTATTCCTTTGCACCCGTTTTTGTAACATCGGCAAAACCCGCTGTATAAATATTTTTAATGGGAATACTGGTGCCAATAACTGTTTTTGTGGGGTCGTTGTACACAGAGTCGATGATCCAGAGAGGGTTATAGTAAACGCCCATCTCCAGTCCCTTAGAACGGCAATAGTCAGCCCAATAACTCCAATCGTGCTGCCAATTATCATTGTACTTAAGCAGATATCCATTTTGTGTGGTTTGAGTGGATCCGCCAAGCCAGCCGTCCGTGGTTACCATATTATAGCCACTGGACAGCAAATTCTCAGCAACCCAGTCAATATTCGCTTTCCATCTGGCCTCATTCAGCGGCGCGTCTGCTGTGTAGCAGGGCTCATAGGCAGTCCAGTAGAGTGGATAAAGTGCAGTGCCCTTGCGCGTGCTTTCACTGTCCCGGGCAAATGCGGTGGGTGCCATGGAAAGAGTAATTGCGCAGGCGAGAACCAATGTGAGGAAGGAGGAGCGGGTTCGCGTGGCTTTCTTTTTCATGTTGACATCCCTTTCGATTTTAATTTTCCGACTACTGCCTATGTAGCCTGACCAGTATAATCTAACCCCGTTCCAGAGCGTGATTTCCTGCGTCCGGGTTCGTTATCCTCCTCACCTTACGGCAAGTAAGCCTGCGGCGTTGGGGAAAATTTACCCAGCTGGAGTGGGTTCGGATTACACTGGTCAGACCACCTGCTGAACAAAGAAAAAATCGCTTCCCTCCCATACGCGAACTTAATTTTTCTCGTTCGGCAACTATTACATCAAGTTATTTTGCAAACAAAATTTCTGAAATTGCGCCCAGAAGATCCGGGGACAGATTTTGCGCCTGAAGCTCGCAGAGGGTACTGTCCGGGCCGCGGGAAAAGGAAATACGGCGATAGATGTCCTCTTTTAGTTCATAGCTAATCTGTGCATTGCTCAATAGTGCGAAAATCCGCGCTTGCTCTCGATTATCTGCCAATGGCAGCCCCTTGGGAAAACACAGCTTCACAGCGCCGCTTGGCTTACAGGGCGGCAGCTTTATCGTAAGCGCACTTCGCATCTCATCATACTCCTTGGATACGGTAACCGGCGCTCCGTCCAACGTTACCACAGGCTCCGCAGTATCGGCAGCCCCCATAAATACGATGCTATACTGCCGCTGAGGCGGTAAAAGTCCCGCGGGGTCGGTGGCAGGGCCAACGGTAAACACCGCCCGATCCCCCACACACCACCGGAAGTCCACCGGGGTAACGGCACGCTGCCCGTCTGCGTATGCCATTGTTTCCCCATCATCCTCGCAGAGATCTAAATGCCCGTTGCCGCCTAGAAAGGTACGAAGCTCCAACGTCTTAGGCAGCGCTACGCCGTTTTCCAGGGCTTCTTCCGCCCCGGTGAGCGGGACAATTGCCCCCGCCTTGGCTAATACTGCCATTGCTTCCATAGGCCTGTATAAATTGAGACGACGACCGCCGTGGTAGCGCAGACCGGTGAAGAAGTCAAAATAGAGCCGCTCGGGCAGCCAGGCTGTGACCCGTCCCACCCCCAGCTCCCTATCCATTGGGCGGGTAATGGGGCAGACAGTAAGTTCACTGCCAAACTCATACTGGTTGGGCACCTCATATGCATCGCTCAGCTCTGGGTAGCGGTAGTACATCGGCTGCACCAGCAGTTCGTCCGCCTGGCAACAGCGCCAATTCATGGTATAGAGGTACGGAACAAGCCGATGGCGCAGGCGCAGGAAGTCATTTAGAACACTCCGCACCGGCTCACGGTACTTCCAGGGTTCCTTTCCGTTAAAGAGATTGGAGGTGCTGTGCAGCCGCAAAATGGGAGAAAACGTGCCAAACTGTACCCAGCGGGCCATTAGCTCCTCATCCTTGCACCCGGCCGCGTGGCCGCCGATGTCATGGCTCCACCAGCCGTAGCCAATGTTGGCGGCGTTGGCGGTAAAGTAGGGCTGAAAATCCAGGGTATCCCAGCTGATAATGCTGTCTCCCGAAAAGCCGATAGGGTAGCGATGGCTGCCGGGCCCCGCATAGCGCGAGAAAATCATGGGGCGATTTGCCCCCTTGCCGTGGTCCAGGAAAAAATAGTGATTTTGAAGCCACAGCGGATCAGCGTTCGGAATTTTAGAAACGCACCCCTGCTGCCAGTCAATCCACCAGAAGTCCGCCCCCTCCTGTTCCAAGGGGTGAATGACATGTGTGAAGTAGGCACGGATAAAATCCGGATCGCAAAAGTCAAAGGGAATCGGCTGACCCAGAGCCGGGTCCCGGTCCAGGGCACGGCACATCTCTGCATACATTGCCTCGTGAGGCTGAATGCCCTCAGCTGGGTGCAAATTTAGGGTGGTTTTAAGGTTCCGGGCATGGAGTCCTGTCAAAAAAGCGGACGGGTCGGAAAACAGAGCCCGGTTCCAGGTATAGCCCGTCCAGCCTTTGCCGTACTTGGGGTCAATTTCCCGCAGGTGCCAATCCATATCAAGCACCGCTACCGAAAGGGGAATTTTTTCCTCGGTAAAGCGATCCATTAGGGCAGTGTACTCCTCGGCACTATATGGGTAAAAGCGACTCCACCAATTGCCCAGTGCATAGCGAGGCAGCAGCGGAGCCTTACCGCATAGGTGAAAAAAGTCCCGCAGGCACGCCTTGTAGTCAAAGCCATAGCCAAAAAAGTAAAGGTCCTGCACGCCTGACTTTCGCGGCTCAATCCAGCCGTCCTCCAGCAGAATGAGAGACCCGCTGTCGTCTAATACACCGAAGCCTCCAATCCTGGACTGGAGCCCCGGCTCCAGCGGAATAGGGCCGTCTGCCTGATCCAGCGTACGGGCTGTGCCCCACAACCCTTCGGTCACCGGCTCCGAAAATCGCCAGGTGCTGTATATGCCGCAGCAAGCGCTGCGCACCTTAACAGCTAAGCCGTAGATAGAAAATTCTTGCTTATCATAGGTAATGTTCAGGTGTTCAGTGCCGATTTCCAAGCTTGTGTCTGTTTCATAAACCGTAAAGCTCGGAACTTCAAAGTCACGGTTCAAGACGATTTGGGTGGGTCGATTCTCAAACGCTCCATCGGGCGCGTATTCCATGCGCACCAGCCGGGAGGTGAGGACAGTAAAGCGGTAGCATGACCCGGAGACGGTGCTGCCCGCCCGGCAATCCCCGTTTACACCCGGCAGTCTCTTTGCCTGCATACCTATACGCCCTCTCTGAGAAATTCAAATATAATGGGATCTCCATTAATACCGAGCATACCGCTGTGTACCTCTACCTTACTGCCATCAATTAAATTTTGATAAATTCCGGCGGGCGCATCCACCGGCAGAAGGGAGTGCTCCCCCCTCATGCTGAACACACCTGTAAGCTGACGGTTTCCCGTACGGTGCGTGGCATAAAGCACATCGTGGGGCAAGGCACGCACCTCATATCGGCTGTCGGTCAGCAGCGGATGCTTTTTAATGGAATACAGCCGGGCAAAGAGGTCTGACAAATCACAGCCGGTATCCCACTCGATAATGTCCCGGTCAAAGAGACTGGGCAAATGGGACTCCGCCGCTTCCTGTCCGTTATAGAGCAGGGTCATGCCCTTCTGAAAATAGCAGAAAGCCGTCCAGTTTAAAAGGGCTGCCTTGTTGGGAATTAAAAGCTTGGCTCTGGCGTTGTCGTGGTTTTCCAAATAGCGGAGCTTCACGTAGTTATCCGGGTAAATGCTCTCCTGCTGATTCACTCGGTCTGCATACTCTGCCAGCGTATTGCGTCCCTCCAGATACCCCCGGAAGTAAGAAAAGATGTCGTACTCGTAGCTTACATCAAACGCCTGAAATATCTCCGAATCGGACAGGCTTACCATTCCCCGCGCCCGATTTTCTACGGTAAAGACGGGTTCTACCGATTCACTCAGCCACAGGCAATCAGGGCGAACTTCCGCCACCTCCCGACGTGCCTGAAGCCAGAAATCCAGAGGAATGAGAGGGGCCACGTCACAGCGAAAGCCATCCACTATCTCCGCCCACTGCTTAAGCGTGTCAATCAGGTAGTCCCACAGGCCGGGCTGATTATAATCAAGGTCTATTACATCGGGCCATTCCCCTACCTTGTTACCAAAGCTGCCGTCCTTCTTGTGGTAAAACCACTCGGGATGCTCCTGTGCCAGAACAGAGTCGGGAGAGGTGTGGTTGTACACTACATCAATGATGCAGCGCATACCGCGGGCGTGGATAGCGTTTACCAGCGCCCTGAATTCCTCCAGGGTTCCGAATTCAGGATTTACCGCCCGGTAGTCCTGAATGGCATATGGGCTGCCCAGTTCCCCCTTACGTGCAGCCATCCCAACGGGGTGGATAGGCATCAACCAAATTACATCAACCCCCAGGTCCTGAATGCGGCCCAGGTCCTTCTCAACGGCGGCGAAGGTACCCTCCTCACTGTAATTACGCACGAAAATGGAATACATCACCAGATTACGCAGAGCTTTATCGGTGTCCTTTGCCATGAATAAGTTCCTCCCTATCCCTTGACTGCCGAGGCAGAAACCCCCTCGACGAAGTGCTTTTGGAAAATGATGTAGAAAATGACCACTGGAATAATGGCAATACTGGTAGCTGCGAACAGTCCCGCATAATCCGTGGAGTACCGCCCGCTAAAGAGGTTGAGTGCTACGGATAAAAGCTGCTTATTTCCGGAACGAATCATCAGGTATGGCCAGAGATAGTCGTCCCAGGCCCAGAGGAACTGGAAGATAGCGATACTAATTACGGAATTTTGAAGCTGGGGCAGGACAATGCGGTGGAAGGTATAGAACTCGTTTGCCCCATCCACCCGTGCCGCCTCCAGAATTTCATTCGGGATGCCCACACAGGCTTGGCGCATCATGAAAATACCAAAGGGGGTAAATACGCTGGGAATAAACAGCGCCTTATAGCTGTCCAGCCAGCCAAAAAACTGCATCATGCTGTATCGTGGCAGAATGGTTACCACACCCGGCACCATCATGGTCAGCAGGATAAAGGTAAAGAGCGCCTGCCGCCCAGTAAAGCGATACTTACAAAGCACAAAGCCCGCCAATGCGCTGGTGTACACGGTAACCACGGTAATTACAAGGGCATAGAAGAGGCTGTTGAAAAAATAGCGCAGAAAGTCAAACTTTTGCAGTACATCGGCGTAGTTCTGCGCGGTAAAGTCCTGGGGCAAAAAATGCTGCGCCAGGGCGTTAATTTCGGCGTTAGATTTAAAGGATGAACAGAGCATCCAAACAAATGGCAAAATGGTGAGAATACTGCAGACGATAAGAATCGTGTTAAGGGAAATAGACCCAAGCCTTCTTTTCATGTCTCTACGCCCCCCTTACACTTCGTCGCTCTTGCCGGAAATCTTAAAAGAAATTCCGGTAAAGATGGCAATAAAGATAAACAGAACAAAAGACAGGGCTGAGGCGTAACCGAAGTTATACTTCACAAATGCCTGGTCATATATGAGGTAGGAGGCCAGATAGGTCTGTGTGCCCGGCCCACCTCGGGTGAGAACCATAACAGGGATATAGGTCTGAAAGTAAGAAATGAGTGAGGTAATGACAATAAAGAGAATTGTAGGTTTGAGCAATGGCAGCGTCAGCGCTCGGAAACGCTGCCATGCGCCTGCACCGTCTACCTCCGCAGCCTCATAACAATCCTGGGGCAGCGCACACAGCCCGCCCAGCAGGATAATGACGGCATAACCAAAGTCCTTCCAAATAGTAAGAATCAGAATAGCGGCCATGGCATATTTGCTGTCAAAAAGCCAGTTAATATCGGTTCCCAGCATTTGATTAAGCAGGCCGATGCGTGGATCAAAGATAAATTTCCACACAAAGGTCACTGCCACCAATGGGGTAATCGTCGGCAGATAGTAGAGCACCCGGTACAGGGACTTATGGCGAATGAGCCTGGAGTACAGGGCACTTGCCAAGGCCAGGCCCAGCACTACGCGGAACACGGTGGCAACTGCGGCAAAAAACACGGTGTTTCCCATGGACCGCCAAAAAAGGTCGTTGGTGAATACCCGCTGCCAGTTCTCCAAACCCAGGAACTTAAACTGCCCCTTTAACGGGTTCCACTGAAAGAAGCTGCCGCCAAACACCATAAAAATAGGCAGCACAAAAAAGAGCAGAAAGAACACCAGGAGCGCGCACACCACGATACCCCGGAGTATGACCTCGCTCCGGCTTTGCAGCGGGCTTTTGAGCCTTATGGCTGGATGTATCACAATGGGTCGCTCCTTTCCTATCCTGGGAATGATCATTGAAGGTCTATTTTTATGTTATGTAGGGTTTGTACCGGCGGGCGACCGATTTCGGCAACATGCCGAAATCGGCCTTAGGCTGTCAACTTTGTCGACGGCCTGGTACCGGCGGGCGGATGCCCGCCGGAACAAACTATTCTAGCGTTTTTTTGAAAAGTCGCTGTGCCCGGAATCAAAATCTAAAATTTTCTCAAAGGGACTCTAGATCGTGTTGACATGAGTTGCGATCGCGTCAACACTATCTAGTCACTTCAGTGCTTCACCCGCGTACTTATACATGGGCTCCTGAGAGGTAAAGTCCGTATTCGCCAGATCATCATTGATGGCCTTTTCAGCGGCGATGAGGGCGGTGGTAATGTCCTTGTTGTTGTAGAACACATCCTCCAACATAATCTTTACATTTGTTTCCACGGTATTGGGCATAGCGCCCGGCCAGATATAGCGGTCGATATGGTCTGCCAGAACGGCGATACTGGGAATAGCCAGCAGGTCGGCATCACTGCGCAAAGTGGCCTTGGCGGGGAATACCGCGTTTGCCAGGCAAAATTCCTTTTGAATGCTGTCGTTTGCCAAGAAGAAGCGAATAATATCCTGCGCCACAGCCTGCTGGTCGGCAGGGGCGTTCTTATTTACGCCGAAGGTAGATTCGCCGTTATAGCGGTGGTAGGCATAGGGGGCCGCGTCGCTGGGAACAGGAATTTCAAAGCAGTCAAACTTAGTCTCGGGGAAGTTGCTCTTAAGCACATTGGTCATAAAGCCCCAGCCCAGGAACATGGCTACGGTGCCCTGGCCGAAGTTATCGCCGGAGTTGTTACCGAAGTTATAGTCGCAGACCTTATCAACGGCGTACATATCCTTCAGACGGCCTATAACATTCTTCATTGCATCGTTATTTAGGGTAACCTTATTGTCTGCGGTAAACAGATTTTGACCATACTGGTACTGCATCCCCAGCACGTCACCCTGGATGCCGCCGTTGTAGCTGAAGCCCGCCTGGGTCAGGTTGCCGGCGCTATCGCGGATGGTAAGCTTCTTTGCCACTTCGCGGAACTGATCCCAGGTCTTGGGGATGTCCTGCTCGGTAAGTCCGGCAGCCTTCCACATGTCGGTGTTATAGTAGGCAGTGGCTGTCATCAGTCCGTAATCGGTGTAGTAAACCTTACCGTCAATGACGTGGCCGGAAGCGCCGACGAACTCTTTCTCCAGGTCGGCCACAGGAATTTCATAGGGGGCCATGTAGCCGATGAGGTTGTCGTGCTGGCTGTTATGTACATTAAAGATAGCAGGGCCGTCCTTACCCTGGAGAGTCAAGGGAAGCTTGGTCCAGTAATCGTCCCACGGATTTTCAACCAGGGTAATGCTTACGTTGGGATGGACAGCGGTGTACTGATCCACCAGTGCCTGAAAGAGGTTGGCAGCGCCCGTCCAGTACCAGAGCTCAACGGCAATGTCCTTACCGTCGTTAACGGGCTGATTAGGATCGTACTTAATTACATCTCCCATGATTGGAAGCGCTGACGTCTGAGCCGAGTCGGAGGGAGACGATGAAGGCGTAGTTGCGGGGGGTGTGGTAGTTGCAGGGGGGGTGGGGCCACAACCGGCCAGACCAAGGAGCATGGTAAGCGCAAGTGCAAACGACAGAACCCTCTTTTTCATAATGTCCTCCTTATAATGTTGTGTAGCGCCATAGGTGTATCGCTAAACTAATTCTAGTATACATTTTCATTTTTAAATGTCAATGGCTTTTGTGATATTTGTATACTTAAATAAACTTTTTAAACCATTCTATATTTTACCAAACTTTTAGTTGCATTGTTTTTTGTTTTTTGTATTTTAACGTTAAACCTTCTTACTTTTGCATATAAAACGGTCCATTCCGTGAAATAGTTGCATTTTAGGCACATATGGTCTATCATTAGGTTTAATCATAAACCACCGAGGTGATTCATGCAATGGTTACTTTAAAAGATATCGCCCAGGAGGCAGGTGTCAGCGTCATGACAGTCTCCAACGTTGTCAACGGCAACCTTTCCAAGGTCTCTCAGGAGAATGCCGAGCGCATTCGTTCCATTATTGAAAAGCGGGGCTATGTACCCAACTCCTCTGCCCGGAGTCTGGCCCGCAGCAACTCTAATATTATCGCCATCATTCTCAGGGGCGGCGATGATGAAAACGCGCTGGAAAGCCCCCACAATGCCGCACTGGTAGGTACCATTATTCAGAAGCTTCAGAAGCTGGGCTACTACACCATGGTCAACATCATGAAATCCCGGGAAAACATCTCCCAAAGCCTGCGCACCTGGAATGTGGAGGGTGCTGTCTTTTTAGGGATGTTCGACAATGAAATCGAGGCCATGTCCAGCGCCACGGACGTTCCCACCGTCTTTATTGATAGTTACAGCAACGTCCGCCGTCTCTCCAACGTGGGGATAGATGACTACAAAGGCGGCAGGCTGGCCGCCCGCTGTCTTTTGGAGCACGGACACCGTACACTAGCCTTCATCGGCCCGCCCGCTCTGCATAACGGCGTAGTACAGCACCGCTTTTCCGGCTTTTGTGATGAGTTGTCCGAGCACGGAATCCACTGGGACGCCAAACATCAATATGTTTTGGAGTCTGATGTGCACCCCGAGGAGATTATTGCCCTTGGCTCCGCCCTGGCTGCGGGGACAGACGGCATTACCGGAGCATTTGTTGCCAGCGATCAGCTTGCGTCCTACCTCATTCAAGGTCTGCGTCTGGGCGGGCTGCGAGTCCCGGAGGATTTCTCTATTGTGGGCTTCGATAACCTGATGATTGCTCGCCAGATCACCCCCCAGCTTACCACCATTGCGCAGGACTTAGAGCAGAAAGCGACTCTCGCCGTGGAGATACTGTTCCGTCAGCTCCAAAGTCCCGCCGCACCGACCGAGTCCTTGATTCTGGATGTGGAGCTGGTAGAACGGGAGTCCGTATGCCATCTGTGCACAGACGAATAACATTCTGCCGCAGCAATATGCAGTGCGTGCAGGGTCCGGGTTTTATAGCCCCAGGCCCTGCACGCACTGCATATTTTTTATAATTCATTTTGCATCCTCTTTTTCACCCAAGCACATGGTCAGCGCCTGCTTGCCGCACGCTTTTGCCTTTTGAAAGGCATGGTCCAACACAAAAGCCACCCGGGGCAGATACCCAAAGTCCTCCAGCAGGGTAAAAAGAGGGAAGAAAATTGCCATGGGGGGCAGCATGACCGAAACCACCCAGGCCAGCACACGGTAAACCCCCAGAACCAGTGCGCCGTGAAGCCAGGCTGGGGCGTTCAAAAACACAAATAGGTCGGTAAGCCGATCCTGTACCCAAAACAGCCCGTCGGCAAGGAGCTGGGAGGGATAATTGGCTCCCACAATCGTTAGCCAAAACACCCCCGCTAAGAGCGCCAGCATAACGGGGATTCCGGTGAGTCGGGAGGTAAGGAGCTTATCCAGCCGTCTGTCCCGACGGGCGTAGTCCTCCCGCTCGGTATGTACCACACATTCGGCTAGTCGCTGGGCCAGGCGTACCTTTTCCTCCGGTGTGTCTGCCGCGGCAAAGCGCCCCGAGGGGGCAACCCCCTCTCCCCGCGCTACCAGGGCTACCGTGTCCATAAGCTCAGGCAGACCCTCCCCCTTGCCCGCAGACGTGCCCACCACAGGCACGCCCAGCAGGTTGGAAAGCTCCTCTAAGTCCACTGTAATCCCTTTTTTCCTTGCTTCATCCATTAGGTTGACACACACGACCAGGCGGTTTGTAATTTCCAGGGTTTGGAGCACTAAAATTAAATTGCGCTCCAGGCAGACCCCGTCACACACCACCACAGTAGCGTCCGCGCCGCCAAAGCAGAGAAAATCCCGTGCCACCTCCTCCTCAGCCGAGTGGGCTACCAGTGAATAAGTACCCGGCAGATCTACCAGCACGTAGCCCTTTCCGCTGTGCTCACAGCGGCCTTGGGCAGAGCCCACCGTTTTACCCGGCCAATTGCCCGTGTGCTGACGCATACCGGTGAGGGCGTTAAAAACGGTGGACTTGCCCACATTGGGGTTGCCTGCCAGGGCAATGACCATGTCATCGGGCTGCTCCTTGATAATCACCAGCTCATGGTCTGCAGCCCCGGCGCCGGTTGATGCCCGCGTCAATCCCATCAGACCATCACCGCCTCTTTGCCCAGGCAGGGCAGTGCCGCCGGTTCTACCGCCACAGTGAGGGCATCTGTCCCGCGCAGCGCGATGACCGCCCCGCGAATTAGGTAAGCCGCCGGGTCCCCCGCCGGACTTCTGCCAATACACGTGACCCTGGTACCCGGTATCAGTCCAATATCCAAAAGCCGCCGGCTCATTGAGTCTGTGGCCTGTACTTCTGTGACCATGGCGCTCTCCCCTTCTCGAAGGGCGCACAGAAAGCAACAATCATTCATAACCAAATCTCCTTGTGTTGGCTTAAGGAAACTTTGTTTCCGTACCCTATCATATTGCCCCTTAAAGAAAAGGGTGACGAAGATGTCGGGCACTCATACCATAGCTAAAGCCGTACTTTCATCAAAATAACCGCTTTTTTATCACAATGCCGCTGTTATGGCCTCTCATTTTTAGTCCAGACAAAAATCGAAACATTAGCGCGAAGAAAGCATCATAAATCCCCTCCCGGCGGCCATATGCTTTGGAGAGGGGGTGTTTCCATGGGTGATACGGATTTTTATACCCAAAAGGGCTATCAGCTAAAAAACCAACGGCAAATTACCGGGGCCATGGAGGACTACCTGGAAATGATTTGCCGGGAGAGCGGGGACGGCGGCTATGTTCGCATGAACATTCTGGCTGCCAAGCTCAATGTACGTCCCTCCTCTGCCTCCAAAATGGTGTATCATCTGCGGGACTTGGGTCTGGTATACTTTGAAAGGTACGGCCTCATCCGCCCAACGGAGGAAGGGCGGCGGCTGGGGGAATATCTTCTGCGCCGTCACGAGGTGCTCTGCCGTTTTTTTCGGTTAATCAGCGGTAAACCTGGCGACCTGGAGCAGGTGGAACAGGTGGAACATTATCTCCGTGAGGAAACGGTGGGCAGCTTGGAGCGAGTAGCCATGTTTTTGGAGGAAATGGGTTATGGGTCGTCGGGTATTTAACGGGCGGCGGCACGGCCGCCCCCATATTCGCCTGTCAATTATACTCCTGTTGATGGGTCTGACACTCCCTTTTCTTCTCCATCCCAGTGCAATTCCTGTTCCCCAACGTCTGGCCGAAGCCGCACGCTCGCAGGTAGGCAAGGTAAGTTATTTCTGGGGTGGAAAGTCGCATCGCCGTGGGCCAGACCCCCGCTGGGGCATGCTCTCACGGGTGACCAGCCCCGGCAGCGATACCACTGGCGCACTTCTGCCCTATGGGCTGGACTGCTCCGGTCTGGTGTCCTGGGCTGCCGTCAGCGCCACAGGAAGGCAGTCGGCCTATGACGCCGTGGGTGAGGGGGTGCGCGCCCAGTACGCAAACTGTACTCCGGTTGCCTGGGACAAGGCCCGCCCCGGCGACCTAGCCTTTTTCCCCGATCTCTCCCATGTAGGCATTGTGGTTGGCAGGGGCAAGGACGGTACGGTTTTGGTGGTGCACTCCTCCAAAACCTATGGGGGTGTGGTTCTGTCAGAGGATGCGGCGCTGATTGGCTTCACTTCTATTGGAAGGCCAAAATTTTACCGAGTTTACAAAGGGTTCACATCTCTTTCAGGCTAATTTAAGGCTCCCATGCTATCCTTTCCTCACTTCAAAGGAAAGGAAGTGCACCACATGTCCAAAAGAGTAGCTGCCCTGTCCCTGACATTGGGATTTCTATTAAGCCTTGCCGCCTGTTCTGCCGCCGGTGGCAAGGAGGCGAGCCCTCTCCCTGCATCCCCCTCGTCTGCACCTGCAAACTCTACTTTGGTCTCCCCTGCCGACACGTCTTCAATTCCGGCTCCCGATGTGACAAATGCCACCCAGATAATTCTATCAGACACTCAAACCACGGTAGACGGTGCCGCCATTTCCACCGACCCTGCCGCCGCCGTCTATGCCGGGGCCGCCATTATTTACTACGAGGCAGGTCATGATGAAACCTATGGCGAGGGCACCGAGGCTGACTCGCACACCCCGGAGGAGGCCGCCGCCCACACGGTAATTACCATCACTCAGCCCGGCGTTTACCGGGTAAGCGGCAGGCTCTCGGCCGGACAACTGGCCATTGACCTGGGCAGCAACGCCTCAACCAACCCGGAAGCTGTGGTCACACTCTTGCTGGACAGTGCAGACATCACCTGCAGCGTGGCTCCCGCCGTCATTTTCTACAATGTCTATGAGTGCTTAAGCGCCGACATCGAAGCTGCCACCCCTACGGTGGACACCACTGCCGCCGGCGCCAACGTGGTCATTGCAGACGGCTCTGTCAACACCGTTAACGGTTCCTATGTGGCAAAAATTTATCAAGAAGGCACCGATAAAAAGCTCCACAAATACGACGGTGCTTTTTACTCTAAGATGAGCATGAATGTCTTTGGTCAGAGCGAGGGCACCGGTACCTTAGCCATCAACGCTGCCAACGAGGGGCTGGACAGCGAGCTGCACTTGACTATTAACAGCGGTACTATCCATATTACCGCCAACAACGACGGCATCAATACCAATGAAGACGGCGTCAGCGTCACCACTGTTAATGGGGGCTACCTGACTGTCAGCGGCGGTCTGGGGGCCGAGGGCGACGGTATCGACTCCAATGGTTACCTGGTCATTAACGGCGGCACCGTAATCACCAGCGCCAACAGTAAGACCGGAGACGGCGGCATTGACGCGGACAGCGGCATTTACTTAAACGGCGGCACCGTTCTGGCACTGGGCAGCCGCAATGACGAGGCACAAAACACTTCCGCACAGACCTTAATTCAGCTCTCCTTTGCCCAGACCCAGGCGGCCAGCAGTACTCTT
This sequence comes from uncultured Pseudoflavonifractor sp., assembly GCA_964504285.1. Lineage (GTDB taxonomy): Bacteria > Bacillota > Clostridia > Oscillospirales > Oscillospiraceae > Pseudoflavonifractor. Next base: position 23,930 of record CAZDDZ010000015.1, on the reverse strand, counting down.
TCCCTCCAAAACGCCGAAGGGACAGAACTGCTCTACCATGTGGCGGAGCGGGAGTTTAGTTCGGTAACCTTCTCCTCCCCCGACCTAAAAACCGGTGTGCCCTATACCCTCTACGCCGACGGTATTCAGCAGCAGTTTACCGGCACAAGCTTCGGCATGTTCGGTGGTATGGGCAGCGGCATGGACGGCAGCGCTACTCCTCCTGATACAGTGAGCGGTGCCACCGCCGAAAACCCCCAGCCTCCCGCCGACGGCACCATGCCCACTGACCGGCCTCAGCGCCCCGACAGTGCCGATGGTGCAACACCTCCTAACGGCGGGACTCCCCCTGACGTCTCTCCCCGTCCCGACGGTGGCCGGGGTGGAAGCGGCGACCGGGGCGACTTAGGCACCCTTACCCCTTCCACCGACTTTACCCTCACAGCCAAAGCTTACAGCTTTTCCGGAATTACCGACAAAACACAATCATAGAAAATAGCCCACGGTAAATTTCATTCGAGCACAATAAAAAGAGCGCCCATAAGCATTGCTTATGGGCGCTCTTTTTATAATCTCCAAAGATATTAAGTAAATTAAACCAGAAAAAATACAATATTCATAGAAAAACTTAGCCATTTTATATAGTCTGTGTTTAGCAATGGCAAGGCATAAACGAAAAAGGAGGACTATTATGCGTGAACTTTTTATGCAGATCAGCGAAGCCATGCAGGGCGGCAAGGCAAAGCTTGTAAAGCAGTATGTAACCCAAGCAATGGAGGAGAACATCCCTGCACTGGAAATTCTTAATGACGCACTGATGGCAAGCATGGGTATTGTCGGGGAGCGATTTAAGAACAACGAGATTTTTGTTCCAGAGGTATTGGTCGCGGCCCGTGCCATGAATGCAGGCATCGATTTAATCCGTCCCCAGTTAGCGGCCAGCGGCATGGAGTCTAAGGGCACCGCTGTTATCGGCACTGTCAAGGGCGACCTCCACGACATCGGCAAAAATCTGGTGCGCATGATGATGGAGGGTAAGGGAATTGAGATGATCGACCTGGGGACCGACGTGTCCGCCGAGCGTTTCTACCAGGCCGCCATGGAGCACAACGCCCAAATCGTGTGCTGCTCTACCCTACTTACCACCACAATGGCCGAAATGGCCGGCGTGGTAACCTACTTTAATCAAAAAAATGCCCGCGACAAGGTAAAAATCATGGTCGGCGGCGCCCCGGTCACCCAAAGTTTCTGTGAATCCATTGGAGCTGATTGCTACACTCCTGACGCCGCTACCGCGGCGGAAACGGCGCTGAAACTGCTGGCCTAAAAAGACCCGCACAGGCTTCAGCCTGTGCGGGTCTTTTGTTTGGCTATCTCAATCTTGGACCTTGCCCGCTGCTGCCGCGGGCGGCGCGGCTCTGGCGCAGCGACTTCTGCCGCTCCCGCTCGGATTTCCAGTCAAACCCCTCTACATCCTCAATAGAATCCGCGTCAATTTCCAGTCTGCTTCTGGCGGGGGCGCTTTCCGTCAGGACACTGCCGGGTCGAAGCTCCAGCACAGTGCAGCGGATGCCACCAGCAGCGTAAATAACACTTCCCTTCTTTACGCTCGCCACCATTAGGGCGCGCCGCTCTTCCTTTTTCCGTTGGGGACGGACAATCAGAATATACAGAATTAAAACAAAAATCAGCATACCCAGCATCGGCACAAGCTGCTCCATACAAAAACCCCCTTTTTTAATTTGTGCAAAGTATAGCAGAGGGCAGCCCAAAAAGCAATTGCCGTCTCACCTTCCCCGAGGAGACCGGCACATTTTGACCAAACACCGTACAATTTTACCAAGGCGAGGAGACATTGATATGCAGCAACGATACGACTGCCACATTCATTCCGACTTTTCCACAGACAGCAAATCTCCTATGGCGACCATGGCCGCCGCTGCCGTCGAGCTCGGTCTAGCAGGCATTGCCATTACCGACCATTACCACCCAGACTATCCCGATTTTATACACCGGACAGGCCAGCCTACAGCGGCCTATCACCACGCCATGGAGCAGACCGGCACGCAGTTTAGCGGCAGGTTGGAGGTCTTGCGGGGCCTGGAAATGGGAATTCTCACCGGCGCAACCCTTCCCGCCTGCCAAGCTGCCGCCAGCGCCTACCCTTATGACTATTTGCTGGCAGCCTTCCACGCAACCGAAAGTGAAACCTTTGACGGACTTGGCCGGGCAAGCGTTATGCCCTCCAAGGAACTGTGCCTATTCTACTATCAGCATGTACTAAGCTGCATTGGCACCTTCCGTGATTACGACGCGCTGGCCCACCTTAATCTCATTGACCGCTATGTCGAGAATCTGACAGATTACGACGCTTGCCGAGAGGTGCTGGATGAAATTTTCCGTCTCATCATCAGCCAGGGCAAGGGGCTTGAGGTCAACACCTCCAGCCACCGATACGGTATGGGCGCACGCACCACGCCTACTCTGGATATGCTCCGCCGCTATAGGGAGCTGGGCGGCGAAATTGTAACCGTAGGCTCAGACGCCCACACACCCGACTGGGTCGGCTCTAAATTGGACACGGCCTATGAAATGCTCCGGACTGCCGGACTGCAATATTTTACAATTTTCAGACAAAGAAAGCCCGTTTTTTTGCCGCTCTGATTTATGAACCATAAATTTTTCATTTTTAAGCGATATATCTAATTAATTAATAGTATTTTCCTATGTTTTTATTTGTTTTGCCAAGATATTAAAAATTTCCAAAAAACAATACGATAATTCTATATAAGAAAAGACATAAAACATAATATTTTTTTATCGATAGTGACCAACACCTGACAGTAAAGGAAGGAACCACAATGAAGGTACTGCTTTTAGGCGACCGGTTTATTACCAATGAAATCTGGAAGGAAGCGCTGGAAAAACGCTTTTCCGGCAGCAACGTTACATTTTCTTACACACAGCATCAGCTCCAGTGGCCGGTAGTCCCCATGGAGTCCAATGACGAGGTATCGGAATTTTCAGGCACAGCGGAAGAACTGCTTCCCCTGGTCGCAGATGCGGAGGTTATTCTCACCCACACCGGCTGTATCACCAAAGCCGTGCTGGACAGCGCCCCCAACCTGAAGGTCATCGCCCTGGGGCGCGGCGGCCCGGTCAATGTCAACACCGCGGCCTGCACCGAGCGGAAAATCCCCGTGATCTACGCCCCCGGCCGCAACTCAGGAGCGGTTGCCGAGTTTACGGTGGGTCTCATCTTAGCCCAGAGCCGCAACATTCCCCAGAGTCACTATTACCTCCGCCATAACAATCAGTGGCGCGGCGATATGTACGCCAACGAGTTTGTCGGCAGCGAGCTCTCCTACGGCACCCTCGGTCTGGTGGGCTTCGGCGCGATTGGCAGCAAGGTAGCCAAGATCATGCACGACGGCTTTGGCAGCCAGGTGCTGATCTACGACCCCTACATCCCCGACGAGGTCAAGGCAAAATACCCCGACTACACCTTTACCACCCTGGAAGAAGTCCTCTCCCAGAGCGACTACATCTCCCTGCACACCAAGTTTACCAAGGAGACCGAGGGGATGATCAGCGCCGAGAAAATCGCCCTTATGAAGCCGGGTGCGGTCTTCGTCAACACCGCCCGTCCCCAGCTGGTGGATTATGATGCGCTCTATACCGCCCTCAAGTCCGGCAAGCTGGGCGGCGCCGGCCTGGATGTGTTTGAGGACGAACCCCCCAAGGCCACCTCCAAGCTCTACGAGCTGGAGAATGTTACCGCCACTCCCCACTTGGGCGGCGCCTCCAAGCAAGCCGCCATTATCGGCGCCTCCATTGCCGTGGATGAGGTCTACGGCTATCTCCAGGAGGGCAGAGCTCCCAAGTTCCAATTCAACAAGTTTTAATTTGAGAAGGAGGCCAATCCCATGAGCCAGCTTACCGCCGCCCAGATAGCGGGCATGATGGACATTTCCCTACTGCAGCCCCAATTTACCCGCGAGGACATTGATATTCTCATTGACCAAGCTATTTCCTACCAGATGGCGTCCGTCTGCGCCAAGGGCTACGATGTGGCCTACTGCGCCAAGCGTCTCCAGGGCACCGGTGTCAAAGTGGGCGGCAGCGCCGCGTTCCCACATGGCAACAGCACCACCAAAGCCAAGGTGGAGGAGGCCATTATCAATATCGATGACGGCGCGGAGGAACTGGACACCGTGCTCCCCATTGGCTTGGTTCGCTCGGGGATGTACGACTACGCCAAGGCCGAGCTGGACGCCATTGTCGAGGCCTGCCACAAGCGCGGCGTCATCGTCAAGGTAATCTTTGAAAACTTTTACCTCACCGACCAGGAGATTATCAAGTGCTGTGAGATCAGCAACGCCGCCGGTGTGGATTTTGTCAAAACCTCTACCGGCTACGCCGGCGGAGGGGCTAAGCTGGAGGACGTAAAGCTCATGCGCCAGCACTGCGACCCTAAGATTCAGGTGAAGGCCGCTGGCGGCATCCGCACGCTTGAGGACACCATTGCCTACTACGAGGCGGGAGTCACCCGCCAAGGCACCCGCGCCGCCGCCGAAATCGTGGACGAAGCCAGACGGCGCGGCTGGTAAGCACACGATACCTATCTATTTAAAGGAGGAACAATCAGAATGAAAGCTCTGTATTTGACTGGTAAGGCTCAGGTTGAGATGCGGGACGTTCCTGTGCCCGAATGCCCCGATGACGGCCTGCTCATCAAAATCGACTCTGTTGGCCTGTGCGGCTCCGACGTACGCACCTACTCCGTGGGCTCCGCAAAAATTAATTACCCCGTGGTACTGGGACATGAAAACGCCGGATACGTGGAAGCAGTCGGCAAGCACGCCCCCGGTGACTGGAACGTTGGCGACAAGGTGGTGGCCAACCCCGCCATTCCCTGCGGAAAATGCTACTACTGCGTCAACAAAATGCCCGGCCTGTGCGACAACATTCAGGTGGCCGGCACCAGCTTCCCCGGCGGTTTCGCCCAGTATATGGCTTTCCCCGGCGACATGCTCACCCGTGGTCAGGTCATTAAGCTTCCCGCCGACACCGACCTGGAGCCCATGATTCTGGCCGAGCTGCTGGCATCGGTAATCAAGGCGCAGGATGATCTAAAGGTCGGCATGGGCGAGACAGTCGTCATTGTGGGTTCCGGCCCCATCGGTTGCCTCCACGCGCAGATTGCCAAGCTCCACGGCGCAACCAACATTATCATGGCCGAGCTCAACCGCGACCGGCTTGACAAGTGCCACGCCTTTGGCGGCACCCACTTCGTTGTCTCCTCTGAGGAGGATCTGGTGGAGCGGGTCATGGAGATTACAAACGGCCGCGGTGCCGATGTCTGTATCGTGGCCGCCCCCTCCTCCAAGCCCCACCAACAGGGTGTGGAGCTGCTGCGCAAGGAAGGCCGTCTGTGTCTCTTTGGCGGTCTGGCCAAGGAGGATCCTTGGAGCACCATGGACGGCAACCTCATCCACTATAAGCGCCTGCGCATTTTCGGCGCCTACTCCTATTCCGCCGCCGACTTCGCCAAGGGCTACGAGCTGCTCAGCGCCGGACGCATCGACACCGCTATCATTACCCACAAGCTGCCTCTGGAGCAGATGGAGGACGGCGTGCGAGCCATTCAGAAGGGGGAGGCCATTAAGGTGGTGCTCAAGCCCTGGATGGACGTAAAATAAGGAGGCGCTACTGTGAGAAAACCAGAAATGACCGGCCACGAACGTATCGAGGCACTCTACCGCAAGGAGATGACTGACCGGGTGCCCGTGGTACATAAGGGCTATGCCTTCTGCGCCAAGCATGTGGGTATCCCCGTAGCCTCGGTCTACCGCGACCCCAGCGCCAGCTTCGCGTGTCAGAAGCAGACCTACGCCGACTTTGGCTTTGACGGCGGCCCCTTCTACACCTTTGTGGCTTACGGAGCTGGTGAGTTCGGCGGTACAATCGAGTATAAGAAGGACGAAAATTCCTTTGGCCCCGAGGTTTCCCAGCGTCCCATTCCCCAGGACTGGGAGGAGTTCGACATCGACTCTCTCCAGCTTCCCGACCCCAAGAGCGCCGGCTGTATCCCGCATGAGATGGAGTTTGCCAAGCTTCAAGAAGCCGAGGGCAGCGAAATTGCCTTTATCTGCGGCACCCCCTTTACCCATGCTGCAAACCTCTTTGGAGTGCCCAACTTTTTGGAGTGCGTACTCATTGACCCCGACATGGCGCACACCGCCCTGCGGAAGATGACCGACCATATTCTCCAGGTTGCAGAGTATTTTATCGGCACCTTCGGCAAGGGTCGGGTTTTGGCCAGAGCAGTCTCCCCCACCGAGTCCAACGCCCTTATCTCCCCCAAAATTTTAGAGGAGTTCTCCATGCCCTACGTGAAGGAGCTTAACTCCAAGGTACTGGCCATGGGCGCCAAGGCGATGTACATCCACATGTGCGGCGACCACAACATGAACCTTCCCCAGTGGTCGGAAGTTCCCTTCCGCCAGGAGGGAATGCGGGGCATGATCAGCGTTGGCAAGGAGACCTCCTTGGAGGACGCCGCCAAGTTCTTCCCCGAGGATGTTATCTGCGGCAACCTGGATCCGGCCATTATTATGAACGGCACCCCCGACGAGGTCTATCGGGCCAGCTGTGAAATTATTGAAAAGGGCAAGGCGCTGCTCCGCGGCCGCTTTGAGTTTATGGCCGGCTGCGAAGTGGGTCCCGGCTCCCCGGAGGAAAATGTCCGTATGATGGTCAAGGCCGTCAACGATGTGGGCTGGTATTAAGGGTGTGTGTCATGGGTGAGCTAAAAATGAAAGCAAATGAAGGTCTCATTCTCCTGCATCAGACCTTCCGCGACTCCGCAGAGGCCATCGATACCCTGTCCCGTCTGGCAAAAGAACAAGGTCTGGTGGACGATTTGTACATTGAGAGCATTCAAAAGCGTGAAATCGAGTACCCCACCGGTCTGGAGATGCCCATCCCTCTGGCCATTCCCCATATTGCAGACGGCTGCAAGCAGCCCTTTGTTTCCATTGCCACCCTGGACGAGCCCGTCGTCTTTAAATCCATGGATCGCTCCGGCGATGATGTACATGTCAAAATCGTTTTTCTCTTCGGCATCCTTGACCCCAAGAGCCAGCTGGCCGTTCTGCGCAAGTTTGCCGCCGCTTTTGCCAACAAGCAGGCGGTGGAACGGCTTCTGGCAGCGGAAAGTCCCTCCGCGCTGCTCCATGAGCTGGATTTAACTCTGGAGGGTCTTCTGTCCATCGGCTAGTATGTCCCTTCCGGGCGCAAGCGCCCGCAAACATTGAAAAGGAGCGTGATGGGTATGGCACGACCTGTTCACATCTGCGTCTGCTGCGGCGGCGGTATCTTTACCACCACCGTGGTGACCGAGGAAATCGAAAAATTTCTCAAGTCCGAAAAGGTTCCTTACGTTATAACACCGCACAAGATTACCGAAATCCCCAACCTGACCGAGGCCGACATTATTGTGGCCACTGGAAAAACCCAGGCAACCAACAAAAATGGCGCCCCCGTCCTCATCGGCTTACCCATGTTCACCGGCGTGGGTAAGGAGGAGTTCTCCCGCCTGCTGCTGGAGACCATTTACACGGTGGTGGGCAAATAAGCCACGCTAATTTTCTCAGGAGAGACTGCTAAGCGCCGTCCCAGCGAGGTGTGTGACCGGACGGCAGCCCAAACAAAAAGGGAGGAAAGATCATGGAATTCTTTACTCAAGCGGGCATAGCCTTTAAAGCATTCTTAGATACCTTTGGCGTAACGGTACTGGTTCCTATCGTCGTCTTTGTCCTGAGCATCGCCATTCGCGTAGAGGTAAAAAAAGCGCTCCGCGCCGCCATTTTTATGGCCATCGGTCTGACCGCGTTTAATTTAATTCTGGGCATTCTCTGGGGACAGCTGGACGCGGTTATGGTACTGATCTCTGCCAACGTAGGCAAGGTATTTGACGTAGTCGACATCGGCTGGCCTGCCGCCGCGGCCATTGTGTACAGCAACTCTCTGGGTATGACCTACTTTATTGTGGGTCTGCTGTGGAACCTCATTTTGTTCTTTACCAAAGTAACAGACACCTTCCAGCCCACCGATATTTGGAACTACTACTACTTTGTAGTGTGGGGTATTATGGTGCAGTTTGTCACCGGCAGCTTTGTGCTGGGCTTGGTAGCCTGCCTGTTCATGAATCTCTTTGTATTGCTGGTAGCTGACTTTCTGGCTCCCGCCCTTCAGGAGTATTATGGCTACGAGGGTCTTACATGTACCTGTATCTGCGTCACTAATATCTCCATCCTGGCTGCTCTGCTGCGTTGGGTACAGATGAAGCTGCATATCAAAGATGTACACCTCAACCCGGAAAAATTGCAGGAAAAGCTGGGCTTCTTCGGTGAGCCTGCCATGATTGGCATTATCATGGGTCTCCTTTTGGGTGTTGTAGCCTATATCCACGAGCTTGGCTCTATGGCCACCTGGGCCAAAATTCTTGGCTTTGCTCTGACTCTGGCCGCCATGCTGGTTATCTATCCCCAGGTTTCCGGTATGTTCGTCAAGGGTCTTATCCCTGTCAGCCAATCCATGAACGCGCGTATGCGCAGCGGCAAAATGAAGCGCAAGGCCTTTAATATCGGTATCGACCCCGCCGTATATTTCGGCGAGACCTCTACCCTCACCACCGGCCTTCTGCTAATCCCCATCCTCATTCTCACCGCTGCTCTCCTGCCCGGCAACCGCATCATTCCCATGGCCGACATTCCGGCCATGCCTTTTATGGCTATTGGCGCTATCGCCGTCTTTAAGGGCAACATCTTAAACGCCACCATCACCGGCGGCATCTGGTACTCCCTGGTGCACTATATCGCCAGTGATACCGCTGCTCTCTTTACCCAGATGGCCACCAATGCCGGCACGACCCTTTCCGCCGGACAGACCTTTGTCAACAGCTGGTGCGTCTCCGCCCAGCCTCCCCTGTGGCTCTTTATGAAAGCCTTCTCTGCACCCGGCACCATGAAGTTTATCTTTATTGCCATCTGCCTGGCCGTCTACGTTCTGGCTCTCTGGCACTTTAAAACTCATCGCAAGGCCTGGTTTATGTTCTTCGGCGCTTCCTCCGAATACGCCGATCAGTATTTGAGCATCGCTACCGCCACCGCAAACTAACCGTTTTCCTTCTGTAAGCAGCAGCGTGCCAGCCTATCTCGTACCCACCCATCTCTTCCTTTTGGCCGCCGGGAGCATCCCGCTCCCGGCGGCCGCTCCAAGCACCTAAACCGAACATAATAAGGAGTTTATATTTATGAACACTTTTGCCGTTAAAATGTACGATGCCATCCGCAAGGGTGAATTTAAAGTTCGGGAACAAATGCCCGATCTGGACACTCTGTCACAGCGTTTTCAAGGCGATAAGCAGAAAATTTCCGAGGGAATAGGCGACCTTGTCTACGAGGGCGCACTGGAGCGTGTGCCCGGCCACCCCGATCAGGTGCGCGTCCGCCCGCCCTACACCTGGGACCTGGTCACCGGCAATCACAGCTTTACCGGTGAGGCCAAGCGCCGCGGCCAAAAGCCCGGAAACCGTATCCTGACCTTTGAGAAGCGGCCCGCCTGGCCCCAGGTTGCCAAGCGCCTTCAGCTCAGCGAGGGGGACGAGGTTAATGTCATGGAGCGCCTTTTATTCGCTGACGACCATATTGTGGGTCTGGAATTTTCCTACATGCCCTCCAAATTTTATCCCGGCGTAGAGCGCGAAATGTTTGAGGGTGGCAAGTCCACCTTTGCCGTTATGGAAAAATTCGGCCATATTTCCGACAAGGGTGTGGACGAGCTGGCCGTGGCCTCCCTTGAGCCCCGCGAAGCCGAAATTTTTGGTATGGACGCCGGCGTACCCGTGCTTATCCGCTTCCGAGTCACTCTGAATCCCGATGGCGTACCCATAAAGGGCTCCCGTGCCATTTATCTTTTTAACCCCGGCTATTCTCTGGATATTTAACGGCGTTTTTCCGCCGTCAGCGTGGAGGTACAGGAAATGAAGCTCACAGGAAAACCCGTATCCAAGGGAATTGTGCTGGGTCAGGTGCTTAAATATTGCCCTTTTCAGGCCAGCGTCACAACCGCCCCCATCGAAGCCGGGCATTTAGAGGAGGCGCTGGCTCATTATGAGCAGACCTTAAGCTCGGCACGCAAGGAGCTGGAGTGCCTGGAGGCGCGCATGCTGGAAGAGGACCCCCATCAGGCGAAAATCATCTCCGCCCACCGCGAAATTCTTCTGGATCCCGCCATGGACGAGGAAATTCGTGCTTTGATACAGGGCTATTGCTCTCCCGACACCGCCATCGAGCAGGTTTATGGCAACTATATTGCCGTTCTCAGCCGCTCCAAAAACGAAATGATGCGGGAGCGCACCTCAGACCTGCGTGACGTAAAGAATCGCCTGCTCCGCTGCTGGCTGGGAAAGCCGGAGCGCAATTTGTCGCAGCTTGCCCAGCCGGTTATCCTTGTGGCGGACGACCTCTACCCCTCGGATACCGTCTCCATGGATCGGAGCAAGGTTTTGGGTATTATCACCCAGGTAGGCGGCGCCACCTCCCATACCGCCATCCTTGCCCGCAGCTACGAGATTCCCGCCGTTCTGGGTATTCCAGGCATTATGGATATGTTGTCCGATGGAGAGGAGATTATCCTCGACGGCGTGGCGGGCGAGGTGCTCACCCAGCCCACCGACCAGGAGCGCGCCGCGTATACCGCCGCCGCGGAGCAAGTGCGCCGGGAATTGCGGGAAACCGCGGCCTACCTGGACACCGAGGCTGTCACCCTTGACGGAACACATATTGAGGTGCGTCTCAATGTAGCCGCCGCCAACGACTTCGAGCTTTCCGGCGCGGAGCACGCCGACGGCTGCGGCCTGTTCCGCACCGAGTTTCTCTATCTGGATGGAGATCATCTCCCCAGCGAGGAGGAGCAGTACCAAATCTACAAAAAGGTGCTCACCGCCTTTGGCCATAAGCCGGTGGTGCTTCGCACTTTGGACATTGGCGGGGACAAGCAGCTGGCCTGCCTGGAGCTGCCCCGGGAGAGCAACCCCTTTCTCGGTGTACGCGGCCTGCGGCTGTGCCTATCCAACGAAGCTCTGTTTCGCACCCAGATACGGGCCGCCCTGCGGGCTTCCGTGCATGGCAACCTCCACATTATGATGCCCATGGTAGGTGCACTGGACGAGGTTCGTCTTGCCAAGGCTATCTTCTGCGAGGAGAGCGAGGCCCTGGACAAGGCAGGTATTCCCCACAACGCCGAGACCCCCATCGGCATCATGGTAGAGGTACCGTCCATCGCCCTAATCTCCGACCTGGTTGCCGACGAGGTCGACTTTGTCAGCGTAGGCACCAACGACCTCTGCCAATACCTGACCGCCTCAGACCGGATGAACCCCTCCGTCAAGCCCTACCACCAGGATTATCATCCCGCCATATTCCGTACGCTGGGTTATATCGCGCGCTCCTTCCAGTCGGCCGGCAAGCCCATTAGCATCTGCGGTGAGCTAGGGGGCGACCCGCTTGCCATTCCCGCGCTGCTGGGGCTGGGGGTTCGCAAGCTCAGCATGGGCGGTGCCTCCATCGCCGGAGCAAAGAAGGTCATCCGCTCCCTGCGTCTGGAGGACGCCCAGACCCTGAGCGACAAAATCCAAACCCTGAAAACCGAGGGCGAAATTAAGGCCTGCCTGCAAGCCTTCGCCCAAGCGCAGGGCTAAGACAAAGCTTTTATTTCCTCCGCAAACATTCGTACACAGCCGCATTGTCGGCAGATAGGAGCGTTTGTTATGTATTCAAAGGAAATTACCATTCAAAACCGCACGGGGCTTCATGCCCGCCCCGCCTCCGACTTTGTGGCCCTGGCCGGCAAGTTCCGTTCCAAAGTCGAGCTATGCCGCACAGGGGAAACGGACAGATTTAACGGCAAATCCATTGTTATGCTGCTGGCTCTTGGTTTGGAGCAGGGGGAAAACGCCATTCTCTTTGCCGAAGGCCCTGACGAACGCGAGTGTGTGGACGCTCTGTCCAGTTTAATTGCCGGCTTTACAGATTAAAGGTAAATATTTCCTGTTGTAATTATTGTAAACTTCTGTTTCAATTAATTTGTTTAATATTGGAGAAATCTCCAATTGTAGGAGAGTATTATAATGTCATGTGAAGAATGTTGCTGCCAAAACAGCTCCTTTGTGCCAGAAGAGTTGGCTCATTTTATCGACCACACACTGCTCAAGCCGGATGCCTCTGTCACCGACATTTACCGTGTGTGTGATGAAGCCCTTGCTCATCACTTTGCCAGTGTCTGCGTGAATCCTTCTTACATCGCTTTGGTAGCAGAGCGGCTGTCCGGCAGCGATGTAACCGCCTGCTGTGTTATCGCCTTCCCCTTTGGTACCCAAACACCCGAGACCAAGGCTTTTGAGTGCGCCGATGCTGTAAACAAGGGTGCTCGTGAGGTCGACATGGTCATTAACGTAGGGGCTATTAAGTCTGGTGACTGGGCGCTGGTGGCTCGGGACGTAAAGGGCGTGGTGGATGCCGCACAGGGGCGGGCGGATATTAAGGTTATTTTGGAGACCTGCCTGCTCACCGACGCGGAGAAGGTGCGCGCCTGTGAAATTTGTAAAGAGGCGGGCGCCGCCTTTGTAAAAACCTCCACCGGCTACTCCACGGGCGGCGCCACCGCCCACGACGTCGCGCTCATGCGCAAAACAGTAGGTCCCCAGGTTGGCGTAAAGGCCTCAGGCGGCATTCGTACTTATGAAGATGCGGCAGCCATGCTCCAAGCGGGCGCCAACCGGCTGGGCTGCAGTGCCGGCATCCAGATCATTGCAGGAAAAGTAGGAAAAGAAGGGTATTGACTCTATATCCCGTTTACAGAGAGATACCGCAGCAGCATAGGAGGCCGGCGTGTACCGCCTGCCTCCTAATGCGTATTCATACCCTTCAGCGTAGAAAGGGGAACCGCGATGGTAGAAACCTTACACAAGCGGGTAAAAAAATATGCCAACCATTTCGAGGAGATCAGCAGCGTCGATGCTTGTGTGCTCAACTTGGTCGACCAGTGCTTTTATGAAGAACCCCCCGATTTTTGCAGAGATAGCTGCCCCTGTAAGGCAACCAGCTGCAATTGCTTTCAGGTTCATCTTCGTAACTGCTTGGAAGCAGAGCGCTGGGATGGGCGCTATACTTATTACTGTCCGTTAAACCTGCTTTTTGTCGCTGCGTATTGTAACAGCAGCACGGGTATCCCCACGGGTATCGTGGCCGGCCCCTTTCTTCTGGACGAATTTGACCGCGAGTCTCTGCCCGGTCTAAGTGAGGACGCACTAGCCGCGCTAGAGCGTATCCCCGTAATGAGCACCAGCAAAAGCTACCATTTTTGCGAGGCGCTGGCCGCAATGCTTACCTGCTGCGGTGTGCGGGATCACGGCTTTTCTCCCACCGAAAACCAGTGGGAGACCATCAATAAAATGTTTCACTTTGCTACTTCTATGGAGGGGGATGGCACACAGACGGGTTACTCCATCGAGATGGAGCGACGCCTGGGCTACCTTATCTCCGAAGGTGACGGAGAGGGTGCGCGGCAGCAGATCAGCCAGCTACTTAGCTACATTGTTCTCTCCTCCAGCGGAAAGCTTCAAACCGCTCGCTCGCGCTGCCTGGAACTGCTGGTGATTATCAGCCGCGCCGCCATCGACGCGGGCGCCGAAATTGAGACTATTTTCAGTCTTAACGATAAATACTTTCAGGAGTTTGCAAAGTGCGCCACTGCGCAGGAGATGGGCGTATTGGTAGCCTCGGCTGCCAGCTGCTGCGCCTCCTATGTGCAGGATGCAAACAGTGCCAAGCACTCCTACGCGATTTCCAAGGCCATCAGCTACATCCGCCAAAACTACGCGGGTAAAATTACCTTGGAGGGAACCGCAAAGATGGTGTACCTTAGCCGTTCCTATTTTTCAAAGCTCTTTGCCGAGGAAACGGGCACCGCCTTTTCCAACTACGTCATTCACGTCCGCATTGAAAAAAGCAAGCAGCTACTCCTCAACAGCAGCATCAAGCTGGCCGATGTGGCCTGTCTGGTCGGCTTTGTAGATCAGAGCTACTATACAAAATGCTTCCGTAAGCTGGTGGGCGTGTCCCCCGGCAAATACCGCCACTGTCAAGGCAAATTAGATGGAGGAGAAAAAAGCAATGAATCTGTTTGACCCATATCTCTCTCAGCCCATTTCATGCACCTGCGGCCACTCGCATCTGGTTCCTATTCGCCGCATTGACTGCGATATGTGGCACTCCAACCTCTCCGATACATTAGAGCAGCTGCTGGGCGGCAAGCGGGCGCTCCTGCTCTGCGACGGGCACACGCACCTTGCCATAAACGCTCCCCTATCCAGCTATTTGGCAGAGCAAGGCTGGAGTTTGACCATACGCGAGTTTTCCACTGCCGAGCCCCTGGTCAATGACGAGCGGATTGTTGGTACCGCTGTGCTGGACATGACCGCCAAAACCGACGGCATCATTGCCGTAGGCGGTGGCACCATTACCGACCTGGGTCGTTTTACGGGCAGTCGTCTGGGCAAGCCCTTCGTCCTGTTCATGACCTGCCCCTCCATGGATGGGTATGCTTCCAACGTCGCCGGAATGATGGTCGGGGGAAGAAAGAAGGTTCTGAAGGACTGCCAGTACCCGACCGGCGTGTTTACCGACCCCGAGGTCATGCGCAACGCCCCCATAGCGTTAATTCGCTCTGGCTATGGCGATATGCTCGGTAAACGCACCGCCCTCCCGGACTGGATTTTGGCCAGAACCATACACGGGGATTACTTCTGCCAGCGGATTGCCGACCTAACCATGGAGAGCGCGGCTTGGTGCGGCGACAGCAGCGCGGTTGCCGCCCTAATAAACCGCGATGCGGCCCAGGTGCAACGGCTGACGGAAGCACTGGTATTCACCGGTATCAATATGGCCCTGTGCAACGATACCCGCCCCGCTTCGGGCAGCGAACATATTTTTTCCCACTACCTGGTAAACGCCGCCATCAACGCCGGAAAGACGCCGCCATCCCACGGCGCGTCGGTTGGCTTTGGCACCCTGATTTCCTCCCTGCTCTACGAGTACCTGTTAGATCATGCCGCCCCGCCGGAGCTTGCGTCCATTCAGGCCGAGCTGCGCCAGAGCCTGCTCCCCTCCCGCACCGTGTTTGCCCTACTGGAGCAATCCGGTATTGGCGGAAAACTCGCTGACTATCTTCCAGACGGCAGCGCACTCTCAGATATGCTCCACGCCTGCGCCGGGCCGGACAAGCGGTACACAATTCTCCGTTACCTCAGCGACCGCGCACTTCTGGAGCCCGCCGTCAAGTTTGTACAAAACGCTATGGAAAACAGGAGGTAATCCCTATGCCCCAATTCGATATGGTTTGGATCAACGCTGTTCTGCTGCTTGTACTGCTGGCCGTGCTCTATTTCTTCTTCCTGCGCCCGGACAAAAAAAGCAAGCAGGAGAAGGAGCAGGCGCAAACAAATTTGAAGATTGGCGACCGGGTATATACTCGAGCCGGAATTCACGGTACAGTTACCGCAATAGACGGAGACCTAATTCTGATAGAAACCGGGAAGGCCTGCACCGAACTTGAGATTTTGCGCAGCGCCATTTTGGGTCTTGATGACACTTCGAACCAGCAAAAACATACCCGCACCATTTCAATCAATCACGGGGAATAGGACGGCATCCCATTTCCCATATGTAATGATCGCCGGACAGGAAATCGTCCGGCGATCATTTCTTTTATAACTTTTTGAAAAACGTTGGGTTAAAGCACCTCGTCAATGGCGGCTGAGAGTTCCTCACGGCTCGGAATAATAGACTTAAATTTTAGCTGTCCGTTAATATAGAGGGACGGCAGATTGGGCACTCCCATTTTCTTGCACCGAGCTATGTTTTCCTTCTCGGTAAACTTATACTCCACCATATCAATTTTTTCTCCGTAGTCAGCTTTTGCTGTGTTAGCCGCCCCCATCATATAAGTACAGGCAGCACAGGTAGCGGAATCCAGCGTAAAGACTTCAATTAGCGGCTTACTTAAGTTTTGGTAGTCAGGCAGCTCTATCTGAATATCCTCCGCTACCGCCACATAGTTCTTCACCATTTCGCGCACCTCATCGGTCTGGAGGACAGCCTGGGCTACCCCGATGCTGTTCTCCACGGGCACATCATAGGGCATGTCGCAGCCGGGCGCTAAAATGAGATTCCGCTTGTCCTCTATGCTGTCCAGCAGGTCGACCACCCACTTCATGTTGTCCTGCTGGGTACCGTGAAGCATCACAGTGGTTAGGGGGATATTGCCGCCAATACAAATATTGTATCGGTCTGTAATCACCTTGGCCGCCTTTAAGTCCACATTCTCATCCACGGAAATGGAGTCAGGGCCGGTCTGGCACATTACCTCAATGTTCCGGGTAGCGTCGCCGCAAACGAAGAAGGAGGAGAATGCGCCCTTACTGCGGACATAGTCAAAAAGGGCGGTAAAGGGCGCGGCCATAAACTCTTTAAAGTGAGCCGAGGAAATCTGGGAGATCAGAGGATCTACTACGGCGATAACGTCCATGCCGGCCTCTATCATATAGTCGGCCATGCGCATGCCCACCCTCGCGCAGTAATCCAGCAACCCGGCTACAAATTCCTCATCGTCAAACATATCCATAAAAATGTCGTTGCCGCGCAGATGGGACGCCAGAGTGAAGGGACCGCAAATCAGTCCGTAAAGCGCCGTCGTGTCGCCGACGGCTGCTTTCATGCGGCGCATTACATCCAAAACCAGCGGCAGGCGGCCATCCTCCTTGCTCGGGATGGTACACCCGCAGGGAATCTTGGTGCTGTTTTCCAGCGGATGAGAGGCTACTGAGGGCGGGCCGTTCTTCGCCCACACCAGGTCGCAACCCAAGCACTCGGCCTCTAGCTGGAGGTCGAATACGACCGGCTGGCCATGGGGTTTGTAGAGCTTATTAACCTCCATTAGGGAGTCAAAAAGCTTGTCCGCGTCCGTCAATACCTCCGTGGCATCGTACCCCAGCAGTTTACCTGCATGTACGCCCGCAAAGGGGATCCAGGCAACCTGCTCGGTGGCTTCATGGCGCAGAGTTTGAAACAGGATTTCCTTGGGCAGCATAATCATCTCTCCTTAGCACTCATTTTTGGGAGTCTGTGATTATTATAAACCGTTCCTGTCAACCTCTTATAGAATAATTCCTATATTTTTTGTCAGATTTTATGCTCTATGCCCCTTTGCATTTTCTTTTTACTTGTACAGAACGCAGCTTGTATAGGTAATGGTGCGCGGCCCATAGTAATACGGCAGTCCGGAATCCTCGCATACTTTGCTGACCCAGAGTCCATATGCCTCCATGGAAGGAACCGCCCGCTGCGGAAAGCGGCAGGGTGCATCCGGGTAGGTACATTGGGCACAGAGGGTGCAGCCGCCCGCCGCCATAGGCAGGGCCTGAACCGCCGCCTTGACGCACCAGTCTGTCAACGCGGCAAACCGTTTCTTGTGAAGCTGCTCAGTCTCCTGCATGGTCTCAATGTCAAAATCGTCCTCCAGCTGGCCGGTGCTTTGCATCAGAATCCCCTTGGTATAGAGCTTAGCTTTAGCGGTAATCTCCTCCAACGTACCGCAGGCAGGCGGACAGACCCACGTTTTTCCGTAGCTGTGGCAGCGATCTGCCGCACACATTTCCCGCACCTCAGGCAAAAAGTGTAACGCAGAGGGCTCTAATTTTCCTACATGCGAAAAGCCTGCTGCCCGCACCTGCTCCAACATGATATGATCGTTTAACATATTCGTTTTCTCCTGTCTGTTACTCTGTAATAACCAAACCCAAACCTTTAAGTAACCTCTGGTTTAATCCATTTGCCACTTTACACATTATATAAAGAGTAGCATTTTGCTCGTAACAATGATAGAAAAAAAGCCTGTTTTTTGGTCATAATTCTTCCTTTCTTTGTAAGACCAAACTTGTTCATATATCCATAAAAGACGGCGGCCTCGTACGCGGCCGCCGTCTTGCCGCAGAAATTCCCGGCAGGTTATTAGAGGATTTCTAAAAAGTAGCGGAATACAAAGTAACGCTCCAGGCAGAAGCGGGAGCATGGCATTTTCCCCTCTAAAGAAAGTCCCAAGAACTCTTTAATAATGCTCTATCCGTCTGCTCTTTTTTTGCTTTTCAGTAGTTTTACACATGCCGTAATGATGGCAAACAGGAACCACCACAGAAACATATTGCGGGGATAGAACCAGGTGTACTCCGCCACGCCGATAACCAGAATGCCGCAGAAGGAGCCAATGGCGGCAGCCAGGAGGTTCTTTACCGCCCGGTCGGTGCCCGAGTAAAAGGCCTTGACGCCGGACTTGAGCTGGGAGAGCACCAGCGCAAGGTAGGAAATTGCCCCGAAGATGCCTAACTCCCCCCACATTTGCAGGTAATTGTTGTGGGTATGAATGGGATAGTGCCCGTCAAACATCGTGGGATAGACCTTAAAGACCTGCTGCATTACATCGCTGCCCAGCCCTACACCCCGCACGCCGTAGTCTTTAATAAGGTGAGCGGTGTCCTGATAGATGGCAAAGCGGTAGCGGGTAGAGCTGTCATTCATATTGCCGATGGTCAGAATGCGATTCATAATGCTCTCGGGCAGGAGAGGCAAAGCGGCCAGCCCCAGCACCATAAACAGGGGTAAAAAGCGCCAGTTGAGAAGCACCAGAAACACCACCACCGCAATGGCAAGACCAATCCAGCCGGAGCGAGAGTAGGTCAGGCCGATGGCAGCCAGGCAAGGCGCCATGGAAAAGAGAGCCAATGTCTTTCCCCGCCAGCTCTTGGCGTTGAGGAACAGCGCCAGCAGGAAGGGGGTGAGGATGACCAGAATTTCGGCAAAATTATTGGGGTTATCAAAGAAGGAAAACACACGCCCCGGCATGTCCTTATTCAGCACCAGATCCTGCTGATTGGCCACCACAGGCACACCCTGGTAGCCCTGATAGCAGCCGTAAAGGGAGGCCACCACCAGTCCTGCCACTGCAATAACCACCACAAGCTGAAGATCGGCGGCCTTGTGAATAGAGCTGACCGTAAATATAGTGAGCAGGAACGCAATGACGTAGAAAATAAAGAAGCGCACGGAGAGATTGGTGGACAAGCTGGCAATCAGCCCATAGACCAAAAATCCCATAAATACCGTGTAGTAAGGGCCAAGCGTATCTAGCTCCATGTGCCAGTTCTTTCGCCCGGCACAGCCCACAAGGAAAAGCATTGTCACCGCGTACATGCACAAAAGCATATACGCGTTGTTCCAGCCGCTATGGGGTACAATGAGCATCAAAAGCACAGAAAGTCCCACGAAGATAGAGGACGCCCCGCCCAACGCCGAGCCAAAGCGGAACATAAAGCTGTGGTCAAAAAGCGCCTTGCCCTTTTCATAAATCCAGCCCACAATGGCCACAGGCAGATTTAAGATTGTGGTAAGCAATCGGCACGCCATGCTCTCCGGCCAGCCGCGCACCAGGCGCCCTTCCCGCCAGATAAACTGACAGATGGCGCTGCCGCTCACTCCACGGACAACAGCTCGGCCCATGCGGCCAAACACCCGTCCAAGGGTGCTTTCCGTCCAGCTTGTCCGCAAAAGCGTCCACAGGGCGGCAAAAAATTGTACCAAAATACTATTTTGCGCAACAGACATAGAAATTGCTCCGTTCCCTGAATTTTGACCCAAACCGCTAGAGCGTTTCTGAAAAGTCGCTGTGTCCGAAATTCAGAGCTTCCCTAGGAATTCATGGCTTTTTCGTAGACCTTGTAAGTCGCCGCCGCCCACTTATTAATTTCAAACCGCTCGTCCACGGCTTTCAGGGCATTCTGGCGGCACTCAGCCAGGAAAGCGGGGTCCTCCATCATGCATTTGAGGGCCACAGCCATGGAGTCGGGATTATCGTACTCCACCAGCAGGCCGCACTTGGTCTCATCGTTGACAATATCGGAATTGCCGTACATATCGGTTGCCACCACGGGCAGACCGGCGGCCATAGCCTCAATAATCAAGAAGGAGAGCGCCTCGTGCTGGGAGGAGTTCACGTAGAGGTCGCTGGCCTTGTAGAGGTTTTTAATGTCCTTTCGGAAGCCGATAAATTTGACTTGCTCCTCCAGTCCCAGCGCGGTGACCTGGGCGCGGGTCTCCTCCAGCAGGGGACCGTCGCCCGCCAGTACCAGAGTAAAGGGAACGGCAGTCAGCTCGGTGAGCCGCTTTATAGAGTTTACCAAATATTTGTGTCCTTTATCCCCGGCGAAGCGAGAGGCACAAAGCATAACAAATCGTTCGTCGGAGATGCCCAGCTCTGCGCGAAGGGTGCTCTCGCTGCGGTCGCCCGCCCAAGCGGCGGGATCGACGGCGTTAAAGATGACCTGAATACCGTCACCCTTCCAGCCGTTTTCCATTAGCTGAGCCTTACCCTTGTTGCACACGGCAATCATCTGATCCTGCTTGCGGTCCATAAAGCGGTTGGACAGCCGGGTCACCGCGTCGTTTTCCATGACGAAGTGATTGGTATAGACCACACGAAGATCCTTCTTGTGGCGCTTAGCCAGCAGTGCGATGTAATGCTCCCGCAGGTAGTGGCAGTGAATGAGGTCGATGTTCCACTCCTGACAGAGTCTGCCCAAAGCCTTCGCTGCCTTAAAGTCAAAGCGGCTGTTCATGTCCACCTGGCGGCAGGGCACGCCCATGCCCTCCAGCCGCTCCACCAGCAGGCCGGATTCGTTGTAGGCAAAAAAGGGGTTGACCTGCTTGCCGCCCAGATACTTCACCAGGGTCTCCACATACCGCTCGGTTCCCGCCTTCCCGGCGTGGTTTAAGAGATAGAGGACGTTTAACATACGGTCGGCCTCCTAAATATATTTAATAGGAGTGGGCATTCGCCCACTCCTATATTTTAACCCAATCAATTCCGCTTGTCCACTGAAATGTGCGGGCAAGTCAATTACAGCGCTGCCTTCAGCTTGTCTGCCATGTCCGTCCGCTCCCATGGAAGGTCCACATCGGTGCGGCCAAAGTGCCCGTAAGCCGCCGTCTGGCGGTAAATGGGGCGGCGGAGGTCAAGTGCGTTGATAATCGCGGTGGGGCGCAGGTCAAAGACCTTCTGTACCGCTATTTCCAGGGTACCGTCATCCACCGTGCCGGTGCCGAAGGTATCTACCAGGACGGAAACCGGCTTTGCCACGCCGATGGCGTAGGCAAGCTCAATCTGGCACTTCTTGGCCAGACCCGCCGCCACAATATTCTTGGCCACATAGCGGGCCATGTAGGCCGCCGAGCGGTCTACCTTGGTGGGGTCCTTGCCGGAAAACGCGCCGCCGCCGTGGGGGGCGCTGCCGCCGTAGGTATCCACAATAATCTTGCGTCCGGTGAGACCGGAATCCCCCTGAGGGCCGCCAATGACAAACCGCCCGGTTGGGTTTACATAATATTTCGTGCTCTCGTCCAGCAGATGGGCGGGAACGGTGGGCTTTATCACCAGCTCCAGCATATCCTTGCGGATTTGCTCCAGCTCTACCTCGGGGCCATGCTGAGTGGATATGACCACCGTGTCCACCCGGATAGGGGTGCCGTTCTCATCGTACTCCACGGTGACCTGGGTCTTGCCGTCTGGACGGAGGTAGTCCACCAGTCCCTCCTTACGCACGGCGGTCAGCCGCAGCGCCAGCTTGTGGGAGAGGGAGAGCGCCATGGGCATCAGCTCAGGGGTCTCATCGCAGGCGTAGCCGAACATCATGCCCTGATCACCGGCGCCGTTATCCAGCTCGCTGCCACCGCCCTGACGAGCCTCCAGGGACTTATCCACACCCTGGGCAATGTCGGGGGACTGCTCGTCAATAGAGGTCATAACGGCACAGGTGTCGCAGTCAAAGCCGAACTTGGCGCGGTCGTAACCGATGTCCCGCACCACCTCTCGGGCAATCTTGGGAATGTCTACATAGCAGGCGGTGCTGATTTCGCCCATGACGTGAACCATGCCGGTTGTAACGGTAGTCTCGCAGGCCACCCGTGCCTGGGGGTCCTTCTCCAAAATCGCGTCCAGTACCGCGTCGGAGATTTGGTCGCAGATTTTATCGGGGTGTCCCTCGGTAACCGATTCGGAGGTAAAAAGTCTGTGTGCCATGATTTGTTCTTCCTTTCTGTTCTACAGCTCAAAAAAACACGACCCTCAACAAGGAGGGTCGCACAAAATACGATGCCGCCTTATCGCTGTTAGCAGAACCACCTTGCATGGCGCAGGTTGGTGTGAGGTCATCGAGCTAACTCTCTCGCTCACTCTTGATAATGGGTCTGTTTAGTTGTCGAATGGCATTATAACCGCTCTTTTCCCCCTTGTCAATAGGAATTGTCACGTTTCACAATTGTTTACAGTTTCTTTGTTTACTTTATGCATAAAAAGGGTTAGAATATTTTACAATGTATTTCTAGGAAGCTCTGATTACATCCGCTCGTGTGGATTAGCGCGTGTATTTTTGTCCGGCAAGCCGAAAAAAAGGCAGCGCCAAGACATGCGGCGGGATTTAATTAGAGGTTCCCTAAACTAGGGGGAATATTTCTTGCGCTCTATTGATCACTGGCTGGATCGTTTCTGCCGTAAGCATCCCAGGTTTGGTATTCCGAACCTGATGAACATGATCGTTATCGGCACCGTTCTTGTCTACCTGCTGAATATGTTTTCCGGAGGGGGCTATTCTCTTTACAGTCTCCTAGGCTTCTCTGCCGACGCCATCCTACACGGTCAGATTTGGCGGCTGGTCACCTTTGTGTTCCTGCCGCTGGACTCCAACCCGTTTCTCCTGCTCCTCTCCCTCTACTTCTATTGGTTCATCGGCTCCAGTCTGGAGCGGGAATGGGGCACCGCAAAATTTACTCTCTTTTACGGTATGGGCATTGTCCTAAACGTGGTAATCGGTCTGCTTATGGGGCTGATCTTCGGCAATGCCTACGTGAGCATGACTTATGTAAACCTTTCCCTGTTCTTTGCCTTTGCCACTCTGTATCCCGACCTGCAGTTCCTAATGTTCTTTATCATTCCGGTCAAGGCCAAGTGGCTGGCATGGATCGACGCGGCGCTCTTTGCCTGGGCAGTGCTGTCCAGTCTGCTGGTCTTAAACTGGGTGGGCGCAATTATCCCCATTATTGCCATTCTTAACTACCTACTGTTCTTCTGGAGCGATCTAAACGATTTTGTAAAAGCTAAGGCACGGCGCGCAAGACACCAAAACTCCAGACAGACCGTTAACTTTAAAGCGGCTACCCGCAAGGCGCAGGAGCAAAAGGGCTATATCCACAAATGCGCCGTCTGCGGCAAAACCGACGCCGACCATCCGGACGAGACCTTCCGCTACTGCTCCAAGTGCAACGGCTACTACTGCTACTGCTCGGAGCATATTGGAAATCACGTTCATATCGAGTAAGCAGCCATTGGCTGCACCGTACGCCGCCCTGCGCGGACAAAAATGCCCACCACCGGTGCGGAGCATAAACTATTGGCGAGAGACGGTTGTCTCTCGCCTTTTTTATGCACTTTTTCAGACTAAAAAAGTGCCGTATTCGATTGCTTTATACAGGAAAACTAGAGCGTATCTGAAACGTAGCGAAATGCACAGTGCCGCAGGATTTTTTGTCGGCCAGCCCATTTTCCTTGCCATGACGGAAAAAGACAAGTCTATGGGCGTTTTGATACTTTTATGATACCCTCTAATATGCTAAAATAAGTTTACAGATAAATTCGTGTTGTTTATATAATACGAAGGAGAACTTATGGATATAAGAAAATACAAATCCAGTGACTGTGCAGTAAAATAGTTCTGAAATTTCAGC
>CAZDDZ010000014.1:0-41469 GCA_964504285.1 uncultured Pseudoflavonifractor sp. | reverse complement strand
GAGATAATCGGGATCGAACCGATGACCTCTTGAATGCCATTCAAGCGCTCTCCCAGCTGAGCTATACCCCCACATGGCCGTCTGCACATCTCGTACAGAACGAATGTTATTCTAGCAGATACCGTCGGATTTGTCAATGACTATTTTTATTTCTTTTGGGCGTGTATAATACAAAAGTAACTTTTTGAGGAAGTGTAAAACACATGAAATATAATACTGTTATTTTTGACCTGGACGGCACCCTGCTGGACACCTTGGGCGACCTGGCCGACAGCACCAATTACGCCCTGGCCGCCTGCGGTCTGCCCACCCGCAGCGAGGAGGAGATACGCTGCTTTGTGGGTAACGGAATTGGCCGGCTGATTGCCCGGGCAGTACCTGCGGAAACCCCACAAGAGCTTGAAATTAAATGTCTCTCCCTCTTTCGCGCCCACTATGTGCTGAACATGGAAAATAGGACGGCCCCCTATCCCGGTATTTTGGAGCTGTTAAGCCGACTGGGCGCTGAGGGGTACAAGCTGGCCGTTGTCTCCAATAAGGTGGATCAGGCTGTCAAGGGGCTGGTTCAGGGCTATTTCCCGGACTTGCTCCCGGTGGCAATCGGCGAGGTAGAAGGCGTGGCGCGTAAGCCCGCCCCGGACATGGTGCAAAAAGCCATTGCCGAGCTTGGCGCCGACCCTGCCCGAGCCGTCTATGTGGGCGACTCCGAGGTAGATTTGGACACCGCGCGGAATGCCGGACTTCCCTGCGTTTCGGTCTCCTGGGGCTTTCGCGGTCGAGAATTTCTGCTGGAGTATGGGGCAAGCTGCATTGCAGACGATGTGCCCTCCCTTTTGGCAGCGCTTACTGTTTAAGGCAACACCGCACAATTGCGTCCGCGGCGCTTTGCAAATTTGCGCCACAAATTCATTGTAAATTCTTGAAATCCGTCAGGATTCCGGCAAATTTACGCTTTTTTTAGACACGGATTTTTCTTGTAAATCGTCCTTGCCGAATTGTGCGGTGTTGCCTTAAAAAATTGGCTGTTGCAGATGCAACAGCCAATTTTTTATATTAAATTCATAGATTTTGCCTTCTGAATGGCCGAGACCTTGTTATTGACCTCCAGCTTCTGATAGGCATTTTTCACATGGTAACGGACGGTTGGTACTGAAATATAGAGGGTAGCTGCCACCTCCTCGTGCTTCATACCCTTGGCAATCATACGCAGAATCTCACGCTCGCGCTCGGTAAGAGTAACCGCGGTAGGCAGCAAGCCGGATATGCTTTGATAATAGCTCTCACAGCACGCCGTCACCCGCTCCAGAAAGTCCTGCGGCACCTTTTTGCTGCAACGAACCTTCCGCAGCATGGGTAGGAGACCCAGCGCGTTTTCCCCAAAGGGCATAACCACATTGTCAGCTGCCGCCATTACAAGGGCACGCTCCAGGTCTTCACAGCCGGCTTCAATTCCGTAAAGCTTTGCCTGGGCATGAGCCGAGCATATATAGTTGTGGATATGGCCCAGGCGGTTATTGTATAGGGCAAATTTTTGCCGAAATTCCTGACATAGCACCTCCAGTCGAATAAACGCCCCCGACAGAAGTACCGCCCGCAAGCACACAATGTAGGGAAAGGCAACCCCCTGAAACATAAAGTCGCCGGTACCCATGTCATTTTCCCGCAGCCACAGGGGAATGGACTCTACCTTGCCATAGCAGGAGTTGATATACGCCAGGCAGAGCTCCACGGTGGTGTTGAGGACACTGCTGTCCTGACGGCCGACTACCTCTGCCAAGCCGGTAAGCAGACGTTCTCCCTCCGCAAACTGCCCACGGAACAGGTAGAGCCGTGCTAAGGCAAAGGCTGCGCAAATTTCAATAGAGGTCTGCCGGTAGATTCTGGACTGATAAATGGCCTTTTTGGCGTTAATTTCCACATTATCAAAATCACCGGTTTCCAGGGCATATTCGGCCAAGGCCAGCGGTTCGCTGCCCGAGCCACAGCCCTCTACCGCCTGCGCCAAAATGTGAAAGTGCGTGGAGATAAACTCCGCCCGCTCCCGCAGGCTGCCCGCCTGATTATAGTAGCAGTACAGCAGGTGGGGCGCACCAAAGGTAAACTCAGTGCTGTTGCTGACAATGCAGGAATAGCGGCCTTGAAAATACTCCACTGCCTTTTGGGCGTGCTCCACCGCGGCATGAACATCGTTAAAGGCCACAAAAATCCAGGTATTGTGGATCTCCCCTAAAATGCGGGTACGCTCGTCTTCGGGCAGTACGTCCGGGCAGCGGAAATAATGTTCCATGTTTTTCAGGTGCTGCTCCAAGTCACCACGGGCACTGGGAGGCGAAGAAAGTGCCTTGACCCTAATGTGGCGCAGGGTGGCCAGCGGATAACGCAAGGCAGTCTCTGAGGGTAATCCTTCGAATATCTTATGAATTTGTGGAAATTGCGTAAAGCGGATATCCCTAGAGTCTACCCGGTCCAGCACCCCCAGAATTTGCTCAATTTCACCCGCCCGATAGAGATAGTCGTAGGCTAAAAGAGTATCGTTTCTCTCCAAAAACCACATGCCCATGCGCCGCCAGATGGGGCGAGCATCCAGTCCCGCCAGGCGGGCCTTTTCCTGCAAAAATTCCTGAAGCACATCGGACATTTTATAGGCTGAGATGGAGCTGTGGTAACTGATAAACGCATTGCCCTGTATCAGCGACATCAGACGTTTCCCGGCATCCTGACGATCAAAGACGTAGATTACCTGCTCGGGGGTAAATGCGTCCAGCATGGACAGGCAGCGAAGAAATTCCCGGGTCTCCTCGTCGTAAGCGTCGTAGAGGTTTACCTCCAAAAGCTGGTTCATGTCCTCGCCCCTGCCCAGTGGCAGCCCCTGACGCAACCCGCGCAGCTGGAGATATATTCCGGAAATCCAGCCCCCTGTCCAGCGACCTACAAACCGGAGCGTATCCTCACTGACCGGGTGCTCCATAAGCGCAAAATAGTCCCGGATTTCTCCCGCGTGAAATTGGAGGGTTTCCTGGCCAATGACCAAACAAAGGCCGCGTTGCTCCAGGTCGGCCACCGGAAGCACCGCAATATCCCTGGCCAGAAGGACGATGTGGAGATTGCTCACCCGCTCGGCGCAAATCAGGGTAATTAAATCAGCCGTCTGGCGGCAGTCAATGAGGTGGAAATCGTCAATGACCATCACCACCGGCTCGGCATACTCCACGCATACCATCCCCACAATTTTAGCAAGCTGGGGCGCATCGGTGGGGAAACCCAAATTTTCCAGACGGCTGCCCAAATCAGGGTTCATCTTCTGAATTTGGGCGGTAAGCCTGTCCCAACAATAGGCCAGCGACCCTCCCGACCCTAAAAGCGGCAGCCAAATGGATTCCAGCTTTTTCATTCTCAGATACTCACGCAGAGCTGTGGTTTTGCCAAAGCCCATAGGGGCGCGGATCACAGTCAGCGGATAATCAAATATCTGATCCAGCTGTCGATTCACTCTGGAACGGGAAAGAATTTTATTTGCCAGCGCGCGCAATGATACCACCCCTCTCATGTATCAGCAGTATACCACATGTGCACAAACAAAGCACGAAAAAGATGATAGGTATTGGGCTATTTTTGTCGACAAAACTATCACTTATGATAGTACCATCCGACGATAAGCTGGGTTAGTATGATAGGCAAGGAAAAAGGACGGGCCAACCCCCCGTCCGGAGTTTGACCCGCCCCGCGCTTTTTAGAGCGTTGTAAAGTTTTTGGAAATAATGTACCACTCGCCACCGTCATTTATGAGGTGGAAGTGATCTTCCAGAACGCCATCACCACGGAATCCGGTCTCATAAACAATGGCGTCGGCAATCTTACCCACCACATTGAGACCGCGGATTTCAGCCTTATACGGGTCGCCCTTAGACTCCATGGAGGGAGCGGAACCCATATCCTCGAAGAAGGGGTCGGGGGTGCCCAGGAGAAGCATATCACCCAGATAGCCGGTCATACGGGCATCTTTGTGAAAGCAGCTCTTAAGCGCGGGAATATCCGCCTGGTAAGTGGCATCGATATAACGCTGTACCACAGCGCGGACGCGTTCGACTTCCATGTTGGTCATGTTAAATTCCTCCTGTTAAATGTTTGGCACTAAGTGCCGTGCCTACATTTAAAGTACCCCCCACCGTGTGTGACTGTATTGTAAAAAAGGGAGAATCTAAAAATGATAGAACAGCGCCCCAAGAAACTACCTCTTATGACCCTTCTGCTGGTGCTCGTCATCGGCATCGGCTATGTGCAGCAAATGGCCCCATCCCCCATCCTCATGGTGCTCTCCGACCACTATGCGCTTGCCGGGCAGGATGCCCTACTTAACCTTTCTATCTCCATTACCTTCCCCATGAGCATTATTGCCTGTCTGGCCGGCGGCATTTTGGAGAGCCGCTTAGGTATTCGCAAGCTCTTTCTTGGCACCCAGGTTTTTCTGACTGCGGGTGTGCTGCTTAACTTTTGGGCCCCTACCTATGCCATGTTTCTGGTAGGGCGGGGACTCTACTCCATTGGCTTTGGCCTGGCCATCCCCTTTATCGGCTCGGCCATCATGAACTGGTACACCGGCAAGTCCCGTGACACGATGAATACCCTAAACGGCATGTTCCCCTTTATTGGCACCGTCATCAGCTTTGCTCTGATGCTCCCCCTCTCTAATCTGCTGGGCTCTTGGAAAATCGCCATGGGCATATGGGGGGTGGCGCTGCTGATCCTTTTAATCGTCTGGTGCCTATCCATTCGCTCCAAGGACATTCCCCAGAGTGCGGAGGTAGTGCTTCCAGAAAAGGGCATTTACGGAAACCTTTGGCGTCGCAAAAACATTAAGCTTTTGTGCCTGGTGTTCGTCATGGACTTTTTCTGCTACTCCTTCCTGGTTGTGGTGCTGCCCACCCTAATTGCCGAGGGCGGCGGCATGGATCCCTCGGTGGCCAATCTCTGCGCCGCGGTTGCCTTCCCTCTGGTGGGCCTGGTTGGCAGTATTCTGGGCGGCGCGGTCATGTCCAAAACCGGCCGTCGCAAGTCCATTCTGATTGTGGGACAAATTCTCAAGTTTGTTGGCGTGTGTGTACTGGTATTTACCGTCACGTTTAGTGTCCCCCTGGCGTTGGTAGGCACCGCCATCTACGGTATTGGCAATGGCATGTGGATGCCCGTTCTCTTTACCATGTCCATGGAACTGGAGGACATGACCCCCAGCCGCTCGGGCGCGGCTTTCGCGCTCTTTAACGCCTGCGCTTTCCTGTCCGGTTTTGTCTCACCCACCTTAGGCGGATACTTGACCACCTTCCTCACCACCCTTGCCCCCATGGCCGACCCCATTGCCGCCCATGCCTTTGGTCTTCAGTGGAGTCTGTTTATCTTCGGGTTTGTAAACCTCATTTCCTTTGTCCTGGGTTTTTTCCTTGATGAAACCCACCCTGTAAGCGAGCAGTAACGTTTTTCGGAACAAGAAGGAGGGAAGTATGATGAACACGTCCCAGCTCACCATGGATCGGAACATCGTGCCCCTGCAGCCCGAGCTTTCCCATCAGCTTCGGTACAGTGAACGTCTCCTGAGGTGGAACCCTTACTCCAAGAAAAACCTGGCGCTGTGCTACCAGTTTCAAACCGGCAGCACGGGCGCGCCCATTCGGCTGATTCCGGATGCCTGTATTGATTTCCTCTTCAAATGCAGCGAAAAAGCTCCATCCGCAGTGGTCAGCGGTGTACAGACTGCTCCCCGCGACCTGATTCTGGAGCCGGACACGGTCTATTTCGGCTTTAAGCCGTATAGCCCCAAGGGCATGTGCCAACTGGATGCTGCCTGGCATGAGCTGGTAGACGGGCACATTGCGCTGGAGGATGATTTGCCCGGCGGCGGCTGGGTGGTGGAGGCGCTGGCCGGCAAGTCCACTTTTGACGAGCGCATTGAAACCATTGCCGACTTTGCCCGCCAGCGACTGACCGATGCCGCGTATACCCCTGACTTCATCGAACTATCTGAATTACAGCTTTGCAATGCCCGTGGCAATATTCGTATGGAGAGCATCAGCGACTACACAGGCTACACCGGACGCTACTGCCGAGAGAAGTTCAAGGAGGCTCATGGCATTTCCATCAAGAATTACTCCAGCATTATGCGCTTTCAAAATGCGGTTCGCATGCTCGCCCAAAGTGACAGCGACAGTCTGCTGGCCGACATTGTATTTGATAACGGCTACTTTGATCAGTCCCACCTTAACCGTGAATTTCGCCGTTTCGCCGGGGAAGCTCCCTTCCGTTTTCGCCGGGACGTGCTCTGCGGATAAGTACATACAGAAACAAAAAGCAGGGCTATGTCGCATGATATGGCCCTGCTTTTATTGATTTTAGACAAGGTAACTATATTTTTCCGCAAAGGCATTGTTCCGTTTTGTACAATCGCCTGTGAGACCTCCGTGATAAATTAGTCCCATCAAATCATAAAAGGAGGTCCTTTTTATGGATCAGCAGGAAATGCTAAATTCTCTTATCGCTAATGCCAAGGTCGCTCTGGCCGAGTTTGAGAAGTTTAATCAGGAGCAGGTGGACGCCTGCGTCAAGGCCGTGTGTGAAGCATTTAAAGCTCACGCTGAGGAGCTTTCCAAGGAAGTGGTGGAGGAAACCCGTCTGGGCGATTATCAGTCCAAGATTATCAAAAACACCGGCTCTCCTGACAGCATTTGGTATGCTCTGAAGGGCAAGAAGTCGGTGGGTATTATCGGCTACGACGAGAAGAACAAGATGGCTCTGGTGGCCAAGCCCAAGGGGATTCTCTCCTCCGTGGCCCCCACCACCAACCCCAACATTACCGTGCTCTTTAACGCCTGCTTTGCCATTAAGGGCCGCAACGTGCTCATCGTTGCCCCCCATCCCCGCGCCAAGAAAACCACCCTGCACACCTGCCAGATTATTAACGACGCACTGGCCAGCCAGGGCGCACCAGAGAACATTATTCAGTGTATTGAGGAGCCCTCCATCGAGCTGACCCAGCTGCTGATGGGTGCGTCCGACGTAGTGGTTGCCACCGGCGGCGCCGCCATGGTAAAGAGCGCCTACTCCGCAGGCCATCCCGCCTTCGGCGTCGGCCCCGGTAACGTGCAGACCGTCATCGACCGCGGCTTTGACTATAACGAGGCCCTTGACCAGATTATTATGGGTCGCAGCCTGGATAACGGCCTGATTTGCGCCGGCAACCAGTCCATCATCTTCCCCAAGGAGGACGAGGCTGAGGTAGTTGAGCTACTCAAGGCTAAGAAGGTTTACTATGTATCCGACCCCGCCGAGGTGGAAAAATTCCGCGTGGCGCTCTTCCCCGACGGCCTGCACATTAACTCCAAGCTGGTGGGGCAGTACCCCAAGGATATTGCAGAGGCTGCCGGTGTGACCATCCCGGAGGACACCTCCATCATTGTCATTCGCGGCGACGAGACACGCATCGGCGCTGCCGATCCCCTGTGCGGCGAGAAGATGTGCCCCGTTTGCATCGCCCTGCCCTATGACACCTTCGAGGACGCTGTGTCCATCGCCAAGGCAAACCTGCTCTATCAGGGTGCGGGTCACTCTGCTTCCATCCACACCCATCACGAGAAGAAGGCCGAATACATGGGTGTGGAGCTGCCCATTTCCCGTTTGCTGGTCAATCAGCCCGGCGTATTTGCGGCTAACCCCGCCCTGGCTAACGGCCTGAATCCCACCTCCACACTGGGCTGCGGCTCCTGGGGCAACAACTCCATTTCTGAAAACCTGACCTTTGAGCACCTGATTAACGTTTCCCGCATCGCATGGATGAAGGATCCCAATGATATTCCCGACCCCGAGCAGATCTGGGCCGACTAATATTAGAAATTACTGATTAGAGCGTATCTGAAAAGCATTAAAACGCCCATAACCATGTCTTTTTCCGTCATGGCAGCGCCAATTTTCCTGCCATACATCAGTATGGCTGCAAAAAATTGGCTTGCCCGACCAAAAAAACCTGCGTTTCTGTGCATTCCGCTACTTTTTAGATACGATCTAAATCACATGACGCGTCTTGTCAAATTAATTTGGAGGTGTATTTCTCATGGCAGTAGTAAAGGCAGATTTGGTTATTAAAAACGGCAAAATCGCAACGGTAGATCAAAATTTTAACTACGTAGAAGCCGTCGCCACCAAGGGCGGGTACATCATCGACCGGGGCACCAACGCTGAAATGGAAGCCTATGTAGGACCTAACACCAAGGTCATCGACGCCGGCGGCAAGCTGGTGCTCCCCGGCGCAAACGACTCCCACATGCACGCCGCCCACACCGGTTTTACCATGAGCCCCACATTCCTGGACTTTAACGGCCCCCAATACAACTCCCTGGAAATTATCCAGAATAAAATCCGCGATGCGGCCGCCACGGCCCAGCCCGGCGAGTGGATTTTCGGCTGCGGCCACGTGGATGCCAACATTGCCGAGCTGGCCGCCGAAGGCCGCCACATGAATCGCTGGGATTTGGATGCAGCCACCACGGATGTTCCCGTGGTGCTGACCGACTTTTCCCTTCACAACATGATTGCCAACTCCAAGGCACTGGAGATTGCGGGCATTGACCGCAATTACCCTGAAATTCCCCACAGCCTGGGCACCATTGAGCGCACCCCCGACGGTGAGCTCAACGGCCGCTTTATCGAGTGGGGTGCGCAGAACATTTTGTGCGCCAAGTGCCCCATCCTCACCGATGAGGAGCTGGAGTCCTGCATCCGCCGGGTACAGGGTGCGCTGAACAAGGAGGGCATCACCTCCCATACCGATATCCTGGGCGAGGGCGGCGACCATCTGTTCCGGGGCACCTGGGGCAGCCGTGTCATTGATATTTATGAAAAAATGGCCGAGCGCGGCCAACTTACCGCCCGTTGCTCAGTCAACGTCTTTGCCCCCGTCCTGGGTCAAGCCACCTATGACGCTACCATCCGCGGCGCCGACCGCATTAAGCTTCCTGAGCTTAAGGACAGAAACTGGGTCAAGGCCGACGCCATCAAATTCTTTGTCGACCTGGGCGGCCCCACCTGGCAGCGCAAGGAGTACCGCCCCGAGGGTTCCTTCGCCTCCTCCTGGGACGGCACCGAAGACGAGCAGATTGAGCAGATTACCCGCACTATCATCGAACTTCACCGTATGGGTTGGCAGATAGGCATTCACTCCTGCGGCGGCGGCTCTATGGACTGCTGCATCGAGGCCTTTGCCCAGGCCAACCAGCTCTATCCCGGTAAGGATTTGCGCCACTTCCTCATCCACTGCGACGACACCACCAAGGAAAGTGCCGCCAAGATGATCAAAAACGGCGTTCTGGCCGCCATTCAGCCCACTGCCGCCAATATTGTCTTTGGCTGGAATACGCCCGTCCTCACGGATAAGGAGGAAATCTTCGACTATCAGGCCTACACCGACATGGGCGCCTGTCTCACCGGCGGCAGCGACTCCACCTGCTTCTCCATGAACTGGCGCGAGGGAATGCAGTTCTGCATGACCCGCACCACCGCCGCCGGCTACTGCGCCCGCCCGGATCTGGCCATGAAGCGCGAGGACGCCATCCGCCTGTATACCATTAATGGTGCTTATCAGGAACACATGGAGCATATTCGCGGCTCCATCGAGGTCAACAAGGTGGCCGACTTCCAGATTCTCGACAAGGATGTTATGACCTGTCCCGTCACTGAAATCGGCAAGGCCAAGGTGGTCATGACCATCTGCGACGGCAAGGTCGTTTACGAAGCCTAAGGCTCAGACATTTTCTGCAAAATGTGGTATTCCGGCCGTGCCTTTTATCCAGGATAAGTGCGACCTGTACTTCATAAATTTGTTTTCTTCTCTCTTCGGCGGGTGGCCGACTCATCCCCGGCCACCCGTCCTTTCCCTCACTCCCCAACAGACTGGAGAATTGCTATGATTTTTAAAACATTTGACGAGCTGACCGCCCACGCCAAGGCCAGTGTTCAGGCACGCAGGGTTGTGGTGGCTGCCGCCCAGGACGAGCACACGCTGGAGGCCGTCTTAAAGGTGTGCGGCGAGGGCATTGTAGCGCCCATCTTGGTGGGCGACAAGGCTAAAATTGAGGAAATCCTCCGCAAGCTGAACGCCACAGTCCCCGCCGAGGATATTTACGACGCACCCGAATTTGCCGATTCCGCTGCACTGGCTGTTCGGCTGGTGCGGGAGGGCAAGGCCCACTTCATCATGAAGGGCAAGTTGGAGACCTCCGACATTCTCCGCGCCGTGGTTAACAAGGAAACCGGTTTGGGGCAAGGCCGCACCATGAGCCATATCGCCATCAACGAAATCCCGGCCTACCACAAGCTTCTCATCACCACCGACGGGGGTATGCTCCTTGCCCCCTCGCTGGAGCAAAAGCGAGACATTATTGTAAATGCTGTGGAGGCCCTGCGTGCTCTGGGCTATGAGGAACCCAAGGTGGGCGTGCTGGCTGCCGCCGAAAAGGTTAATCCCAAGTCCCCCGACTCGGTGGATGCTGCCGCCCTCAAGGAAATGAATCAAAGCGGCACCATTACCGGCTGCATTGTAGAGGGGCCCATCTCCTTTGACCTTGCCATAGTCAGCGAACGCGCCGTGGCCAAGGGTTATGAGAGCCCCTGCGCAGGTGACTGCGACGTACTGGTGGTACCTAACATCACCGCAGGCAACATTCTCGGTAAAAGTTTGGTGGAGATGGCAGGTGCGAAGATGGCGGGGCTGGTGATGGGCGCAAAGTGTCCCATCGTGGTTACCAGCCGCGGCTCCTCCGCCGAGGAGAAGTACAACGCCCTCTGCCTGGCGGCATCCATGACGAAGTAAGGGGGCAAATTGAAATGAAACAGGAACGTATTTTAGCCATTAACCCCGGCTCCACCTCCACCAAAATTGCTGTCTACGACAATGAAAGCCCGGTTTTTGTTCAGGTTATTGATCATGCCAAGGAAGATTTGGCTCCCTTTTCCGAAATTTTTGACCAGTACGAGTACCGCAAGGAGCTAGTGCTCAAAACCATGGAGGAAAAAGGTGTAGACCGCTCCACCCTCACCGCCGTGGTCTCCCGTGGCGGACTGCTGCCCCCCGTGCCCGCCGGTGCTTTTGAGGTCAACGACGACATGGTGTGGCAACTTCACTACCGCCCGGAAAACGAGCACGCCTCCAATCTGGGCGCCCCCATGGCCAAGGCCATTGCCGATGAGCTGGGACTAAAGGCCTACATCTACGACCCGGTCACCGTGGATGAGATGGAGGACATTTCCAAGGTGTCCGGCCTGCCCGAGTTCCGCCGCAAAAGTTTGGGGCACCCGCTTAACATGCGGGCGGCCGCCCACAAGTACGCCAAGGAGCTTGGTGTGCCCTATGAAAGCCTGAATTTGGTCATTGCCCACCTGGGCGGCGGCATTACCCTATCGGCCCACAAGCAGGGCAAAATGATTGACCTCGTGAGCGACGAGGAGGGGCCTTTCTCCCCCGAGCGCACCGGCGGCCTGCCCACCTTTCAGACCCTGAAAATGGCCTCCGGCGGCAAGAGCTTTAAGGAACTTTACAAGTACGTCAAGACCCAGGGCGGTCTGATGGGCCACTTGGGCACCAATGATGCCCGCGCCGTGGAGAAGATGATTGCTGATGGCGACACTCATGCCGCCCTGATCTACGAGGCCATGGCCCATAATATTTCCAAATTTATCGGAAGTCTGTCCACCGTGCTGCGGGGCAAGGTAGACGCCATTATTATCACCGGCGGCATCGCCTACTCCAAGATGATGACCGACTGGATCACCGAGCGCGTCGGCTTTATCGCCCCCGTGAAGGTCATTCCCGGCGAGAATGAAATGGAGTCTCTTGTCTGCGGCACCCTCCGTGTTCTCCGCGGCCAGGAAACCCCCAACGCCTTTGTGAAGGTGGAAAACCTGTAATGGAAGAAACAAAGGTAACCTCCGGCGGCATTCGCTGGCTCTATGCTCTGGTGGGGCTGGTGGTACTTCTGTTCGCCGGATTCGTGTACGGCTGGAGCATTTTTGCCGCCCCCATCGGCGCGGATTTTCCCCAGTGGAGCAAGGCGCAGCTCTCCCTTACCTTCACCATCTGTATGGCTTGCTTCTGTCTGGGCGGTTTTTTTGCCGGAAATCTCTCTAAGCGGGTCAACATCCGGGTAAACGTTTATCTTTCCGCAGTGCTGTTTCTGGCAGGCTTCTTTCTGGTGTCCCGTACAAATAGCCTGCCCATGCTCTATACCAGCTACGGTGTGCTCTGCGGCTTTGGCTCCGGCTTTGCTTACAACGCTGTCATGAGCACCATGACCAAGTGGTTTCCCGAGCGGCAGGGCCTGATTTCCGGTATTCTGCTCATGGGCTTCGGCTCCAGCAGTATGATTTTAGGCAGCGTATTCACCAGTGTCACACCCGCCGTCCCCGGCGGCTGGCGAAACACCTTTTTAATGATGGGCGTTGTCATTGCCGTGGTGCTGGTGGTGGGCTCCTTCTTTTTCAAGCTCCCGCCGTCCGGGATAGCTCCCGCCGCCAAGGCCAAGGCCGTCGATGAGACGGCCCGAGATTTTGCGCCTAGTGAGATGGTACGCACCGGCAGCTTCTGGCTCTTTTTCCTCTGGGCCATCCTCATTAGCGGTATCGGCCTGGCGGTTATTTCTCAGGCCAAACCCTTTGCCGCCGAAATCGGCGTGGGAGTCGATGTAAGCGTCATCACCCTGGTGGTGGGTTTTATCTCCATCTGCAACGGTCTGGGTCGAGTCATCTTCGGCGGTCTGTTTGACAAACTGGGCTGGCGGCTGACCATGACCCTTGTCAACGCGGTAAGTCTGGCAGGTGTGCTGGTTCTTGCGGGCGCTCTGTTCACCAAGAGCTTTCCGCTGGTGGTAGCAGGCTTCATCGTCACCGGTCTCGCCTACGGCGGCGCGCCCACCATGGGATCGGCCTTTATCGGCAAATTCTTCGGGCAGAAAAACTATCCCGTTAACTTTTCCATCGGCAATATGAACCTGCTGGTAGCCT
This sequence comes from uncultured Pseudoflavonifractor sp., assembly GCA_964504285.1. Taxonomy (GTDB): domain Bacteria; phylum Bacillota; class Clostridia; order Oscillospirales; family Oscillospiraceae; genus Pseudoflavonifractor. The sequence continues at coordinate 28,434 of CAZDDZ010000014.1, read as the reverse complement.
CCTTTTCCGGCACTCTGGCCGGTGGCCTTTACGACGCGGGCGGCAATTACATTTCTACCCTTGTGGTGCTGTTTGTGTGCAGCGTGGCGGCCTTCATCGTTATGAACTGCATCCGGCAGCCGAAATAACTCCCACCGGCTTTCTTTCGTGACCCAATGGCGCGTGCCATAAAGATATTTTACTAGGAGGAATTAAATCATGGAAGTATTCGCTCCCCAGCCTTTGGCATTTCAGCCCAAGCGCATTATCGATTTTCACACTCATCTCGGCGACATTTTCCACGAGAATCAGAATATCTCCTTCAAGCGCCCCGGCTTTGTAGCTCCCCCTCCGGGCTTTACCGGCTTTGATCCCTTTAAGGATTTGGAGGAATCCGGCTACACCCGTCCCCTGATCGTGCCCGATGTGGAAGCCCAGAACAAGCTCATTGACGCTGGTCAGGTTCGTATCTGGGAGCGCGCTAACATCTTTACCACCGCCGAAATTATGGATGCAGCCGGCATCGACTACATGTGCTCGCTGCCCATTATGCCCAACACCAGCTTTGAGGAAGCGCTGGCCGCCTCCAAGCTTGACCCTCGCTTCATCCCCTTCACCTGCCCCGACTTTGACCTGCCCGACGACCAGATGATGGCCAAACTCAAGCAGGATCTCGAAAAGGGCGCCAAGGGCCTGAAGCTTCACCCCATTATTCAGAACGTCTCGGTTACCGACGAGCGCGCCGCCGGGCCCATCGAGCTGTTCGGCGACCTGGGTCTGCCCATTACCTATCACTGTGGCGTCAACGACTACTACAAGGCAGATTCGCCCCACCTTAAAAAAACCAACCTTCTGCTGGGCGATTTGAAGTACACCCTGGAGATCCTTGACCGTTACCCGGACTATGTCTGGGTGCCCGCCCACGGCGGTGGCTCCTGCGGCGGCGAGCTGGAGGCTCTGGCCGAGCTGGTAGCCAAGAAGGGCTGCAAAAATGTTTACATTGAGTCCAGCCACCGTGGTGTCTCCGGCCTGCGTCAGATGCTGGAGCTTTTCGGGCCCGACCGCATCATGTTCGCTACCGACTGGCCCTTCGATACCTGTACCTGGAGCGTCAAATATGCCACCGAGGCCTTTAAGGACGACCAGGAGATCGCCGACAAGTTCTTCTATCAGAACGCTGCCCGCATCCTGCACCTATAAGCGCTAAGCCGTCGAGCAGGGGACTAACGACAGAGCGGAACGAAAAGCAGAAAGGGCGACCCCAGCAAGCCCTTGGCGCTTTTTGTGCAGTCGGAGGAGTTAGGACCCGTCGCGAGACGTGCGAAGCGTGATAAGAAAGCTGTTCCCCCACCCTTGGTATCCTCCGCTCCTGTGTCCGGGAGAGGGTACGATATAAGTAACAGGAGGTAAATTATGAAAACTCCCAACAAGTGGCTCATGTTCTTTATCCTGCTAATTTCCGCCATCACCGTGTCCCTGTCCCAACTGAAGCTGGCCCCCGTTATGGGTGACGTAGCCGCCATGCTCAGCGTCACCCCCGACAAGGCTGCCCTGCTGATGAGCCTGTTTACCGTGGCCGGTATCTTCCTCTCCATCCCCGGCGCCGCTGTCATGGCAAAAACCGGATCCAAGAATATGCTTCTCGTTCTCATGGCCTGCCTGGTGGCCGGCAACGTGCTGGGTGCCGTCACCAACAGCTTTGCCGTGGTTATGGTCTCCCGCATTATCGAGGGCATTTCCTACGCCCTGATTATCACCGTGGGCATCGACATGATTAACACCTGGTTTACCGGGGCCATGGTCGGTACCGCTACCGGCATCTTCAACACCTTCGCCGCCGCCGCCAACTTTATCGGCATGAACGCCAGCGTAGCACTCTTTAAGAGCGCCGGTCTAAAGAGCCTGTGGTGGGCCATTGCCATTCTTTCTGCCGTCTGCTTCGTGCTGGTTCTCTTTGTGGTTCAGGTACCCAAGGCCGAAGCCGTTGCCGGCGAGAAGGGCGCAACTGTGGGCGAGGCCGTCAAGAACCCCGCTCTGCTGGTCACCTGTGTCTCCATGCTGTGTCTGGCCTTTGTGCTCTTCGGTTTCATTACCTGCAACGCCATGCTCTTTAATGCCTACGGCATTGACCAGACCGCGTCCGCTTTCTACGCCAGCCTGAACGGTCTGATCGGCATCCCCACCTGCATCATCTCCGGCATTGTAATCGGCAAGTCCGGCAAGCCCTTCCAGTTCGCCATTGTCGGTGCCGCCCTCTGTGCGGTCATCTGCTTCTTTATGCCCCACCTGGGCACCTCCCCCGCGGCCTACATCATCTATGCCCTGGCCACCGGCATTGTCCCCGGCGGTATGATTATGACCTCCATGTTCATCTTTACACCCCAGCTGGCTAAGCGCCCTGCCCTGATTGGCCTCTCCATGGGTCTGCTGAACACCCTGTACTACATTGGCGTGTTCTTCTGCACCCCCGTTCTCACCGCTCTGGCCGGCGAGAACACCAGCCCCGCCAATTGGACCGCCCCCTCCCTGGTCATGACCGCCGCCTGCGTGGTAGTACTCATTTGCTCCGTGGTTGCCATGGGTATGGCTAAGAAGCAAAAGGCTGCTGCCAACGTCTGATTTAGGCAAGGATAGGCCCACAGATCTCAAATTAAAACACAATTTTTCGGCAAATATCCCCGGCTCGAAAATTTCGAGCCGGGGATATTTTATTTCCCTTTTTTACAATGCCTCTGCATGTTTTAGACGTATAATATTATCGTTAATCAATTAACGAGCAAAAAGGAGCATAAAAATGGATTTTAAACTTGTACAAAACGTCAAAGTAGTCTTTGGTACCGGCTGCATTAAGAATCTGGGCGAACTGGTAAAAGACGTAAACGCCGCCCGCCCCCTGGTCATCACCGACAAGGGTATTGTGTCCGCAGGCATTGCCGATAAGGCCATGGCCTCTCTGGCGGCTTTCGGCATTGAGGGTGTACTTTTCGACGGCGTAGAACCCGACCCGTCCCGCAGAGTGGTGGAAACCGCCTGGGAGATGTATCACGCCAACAAGTGTGACCTGGTTATCGGTCTGGGCGGCGGCAGCGCTATGGACACCGCCAAGGCGGTCAACATCCTTCGCCATAATGAAGGACCCATTCTACGTTTTGCTAAGGGCGATCAGATGAACGCAGCCCCCGGCCTCATCGTGGTTCCTACCACCTCCGGTACCGGCAGTGAGCTCTCTGACGGTCTGGTTATTTCAGGCGATGACGGCGAAAAACATCCTATTTTGGCTACCCTGGCCTCTTCCGAGTACGCGGTGGTGGACCCCGAGCTTATGACTGGGATGCCCCCCCATATCACCGCCTCTACCGGCTTTGATACTCTGGCCCACGGCATGGAGGCCTTTACCTCCACCGCCGCCGACCTTCTCTCCGATCAGATTACCCAGCGAATCATGGAGATGGTCACCCAGTGGCTGCCCGTGGCGGTGAAGGACGGAAAGAACCTTGAGGCCCGCTCCAACATGGCGGCTGCCTGTCTCATGGGCGGCTGGATGCTGCGGTACGGCCACACCCACGCCGGTCATTCCGTCGCTCACGTTCTAGGCTCTCAGTTCCACATTCCTCATGGCTTTGCCTGTGCCTATGCCCTGCCCTATGTGGTGGAATTTAATGCCCCCGCCATCCCCGAAAAGACCCGCCATATTGCCAAGCTCTTTGGTGCGTACCTCACCGGCCTGGAAACCCCCGAAGAACTTGGCGCCAAGGCACGCAGTGCCCTCATCTCCTTCCGTGACCTGGATCTCGGCCTCAAGTCCCCCAAGGACTGGAATGTGGATCAAACTAAGTTCCCCCATGTGGCAAAGGAAATCGCAGCGGAACTCTTCCAGGTCTTTAACCCCCGCAAAATGACCGAAGCCGACGCACTGGTTATCCTGGAAAAAATGTTTGCTTAAATAGCGCGCAAATAAACTTTTTAGCTTCTATGAAGGGCTTAATATACTTTAATTTTCCGCTGCTTCCTGCCGTGGCACGCCCTTTTACCGGCCAGTGTGGCGGAGTGTACGCAGGGTCATTCCTTCAAGCGTATTCCCGCTCTCATAGGCTAAGGAACCTCTGATTTTCTGTCGACCTATCCCCTTTGCGCCTAAACAAAGAACGCCCTGACACAAATATGTCAGGGCGTTCTTCTAGATTTTTTCTAAGAATCCATGCATTCGTTCTTTTAAACGCAGCCGCTTTTTAGAAACAATCTAGAAAATAATTCGTCTGGCACTACGATATCCTTACGTGGTACCTTTTCCCAGGAAAAGAGCTCTGCCAGTCCGGCAGCGGTGTTGGGTACCGGGTGGTCGGTCTGTCCGGCCAGAAAGGCCAATGCGCCCAAGACCTCCTCTGGTGCAAACCGGGTGCGGAAGTAGGCCATATCCATGTCCCGATCCCGCTTGGAGAGCCGCCGCCCATCCGATGACAGAAGCAATGGTACATGAAAAAACTTTGGCGGAGTCAGGCCCAGCAGTCGGTAGAGATAAAGCTGACGGGGGGTGGAATCCAGCAAATCCTTGCCACGCACGACTTGGGTAACTCCCATGGCAGCATCGTCCACCACCACCGCAAGCTGATAGGCATATACCCCGTCAGAGCGGCGAATGATAAAGTCCCCGCAGTCTTTGTTCAAGTTTTCGCCGTAAGCTCCCAGGTGGCCGTCGGCAACGCCGATCTCCTCATCCGGTACCATCAACCGCCAGGCAGGGCGGCGTCCCTGCCGCTCCAGCTCTAACCGCTCCCCCGGTGTTAGGGCACGGCACCGTCCGTCGTAAATAACCTGCCCGTCGGAGCGGTGAGGGGCACTGGCAGCCAGCCGCTCGGCTCTGGTGCAGTAGCAGGGGTAGCAAAGCCCCATGTCCTCCAATTTGCGAAACGCCCTTTCGTATTGGTCAGCCCGTTCACTTTGCAGGTAGGGTCCATCCGTGCCGCCCCGCTCGTATCCCTCATCCCAGTCAAGCCCCAGCCAGCGCAGGTCATCAGCCAATTGGGCAGTATATTCCTTCCGGCAGCGGTCAGGGTCTAAATCCTCCATGCGCAGTACCAGGCTCCCCCCCGCTGACTTGGCTGAAAGCCAAGCCAGCAGCGCGGCAAAAAGATTTCCAAGGTGCATCCTTCCACTGGGGCTGGGTGCAAAACGTCCCTTTTCCATAGAAAGTCTCCTTCTAAACACTTCGGCTGAATAGCTTCATCTAAAGTCGCTTTGCAGTTATGATACCACAACCGCAGGTTGCGGTATCATATGCCACAGGCACGTCCCGTGCCGGGGCTGAAATCCCAGCGCGTGGGCACGGAGTCTTTTGAAATATCGATGCCTCTCCTTGCTCTTTTTTGTATAGGTTGGAGTTTTTTTACAAATGCATTGATTTTTCCCATTTGTTGGTGTAGTATTAAAACCACCCAATATTTGGAAGGAGAACCGCTATGAAGCGCCACGGCCGTATCGCTCTTTTTACCGCACTTGCAGCACTGCTGTTTCTGCTGGCTGCCTGGTCGGTTTGGGGCGTCTGCATGGATCTGCTCTTTTCTTTTGGAGGAGATATTATCCCTTTGCTTGTTCGCATTTCCTTATTTTGTGTTTTGTTAACCAGTTCCTTTGGTGTTGGAGCGTATGCCCTTTTTCAGCTCCACTGGGAAAAGACCCAGCAAGCCTCCATTGAGCAGAGTAAATTCTATTTGCTCTCCCACTTTTCCAATGCCTGCCTGTTTGAATATCATTTCCGCACCCGCTACTTTACCTTCAGCGACAATTTACCTCGGGAACTGGGACTGTCTTCTCAGCTAAAGGTTGCCCCCTACTGCACCCAGCTGCGAGAGCACATTCATCCCGATGACAGCGGCAAGCTTCACGATCTTATTCACACGCCTCCCCCGCCGGAACAAGAAACTATAACCGAGCTGCGTCTACAGCATGAAAATGGCTCTTACATCTGGTACGAGTGCCGCACCGTGACTACCTACGATAAACGCGGTCGGGCCGACACTCTCTTAGGGCGTTTTGAAAACATTGACACCCGCAAAAAGCGAGAGGCCAACCTAATTGCACGATCTACACACGATGATTTGACCGGACTTCTAAACCGCAGTGCTGTTACTCTGCGGGTAGAAGAGTGGATGCACTCCCCCCTGATGCATACGGGCGCCGCTTTGTTTATGATGGATTTGGACAATTTTAAAGCCATCAACGATACATTAGGTCATGCCTCCGGCGACAAGGCTCTGCTACTCACCGCCCAGGTCCTGCAGGAAACCTTTCGTAACAGTGATGTGTTAGGCCGAGCAGGCGGCGATGAATTCCTGGCCTTTATGACCGGAGTCAACACCCCTGAAATTGCCATTGAACGTGCCGACACCCTCTGCCGCACCCTGGCCCAGCGTTCGGGCGGAGCCTTCACCTGCAGCATCGGCGTAGCTCTCTGCCCACAGGACGGAAGCAGCTATGCTGCCCTGTTTGAGGCCGCCGACACCGCCATGTATATGGCGAAGCGTGAAGGGAAAAACTCCTTCCGACTTGTTGGCACCCCTGCTGAATTGGGTGCCTAAGCCTCAGTGCCCGCTTACACCTTAACTGAAAAAACATCAGTCCTGTTGATTTAGAAGTCAACAGGCTGATGTTTTTTATAAGCTCTCCTACTGGGCAGCACTGCTTTCCCTCGCATGTTCCGAACCCACAGGTTCTTCCACGGGCAACCGACCCATAGTACCCACACAGCGATTAATCGGGGTACCCAGATTGTGAAACTTTTCCTCGTAGTCGGTCATAATGCCGCAGACGCCGTGCTCATGGAGATTCCGGGTAACCTCGCTTAGTTCAAAGCCTGCCTGCGGAAATTGGATAAGAGACCACTCATACAGCGGTGCGTTGTCAGTCTTAAAGTGTATCTGACCTTTCTCCGCCAACACCTGTCGATAAAGCTTAAGAAAATCCACATAGGTCAGCCGCCGCTTTGCGTGCTTGTTGGCGTGCCATGGGTCGCAAAAATTAATGTAAATCATGCTAACCTCGCCTGTGGAAAAGTACTCGGTCAGTTTGGCCGCGTCGCCGTCCACAAAAAAGACGTTGGTCAGCCCCATGGCAGTCACTCGCTCCATGGCGATAACCATGGCGTCCGGTACCCGCTCTACCGCAATAAACAACACATCGGGGTTCTGCGCAGCAGTCTCAGCGGTGAATCGCCCCTTCCCGCAACCCAGTTCCAGGCGAAGCTCGGTGCAATCCGGCTTTAGCTGACGCCAACAGCCACGATACTCCTCCGGGCTACGAATCAGGGTAGCGGCACACCGCTCCATTCTGGGGATGAGATTTGGTTTCTTCCGCATTCTCATGGTACTTGCTCCTTGCTTACAAGATTCACTGTATCATACCATAACGGACAGTTTTCTGTAAAGAGCTCTTGCAATTTCTCGCCAATTATCTTATACTATAAAAGTTGACATCAGGGTGTACTTCTGTTTGGCATCACACCTTGTTTGGGAAGTGGCAAGAAAAGAGCATATCATCGAGTATCCGGGCGTGGCCCAGTTTGGTAGGGCACCTGGTTTGGGAGTGCCGTGCCGCTATCCGGGCGGAGTGAGGTTGAAACGCCGCAAGCCGTTGACACACGGGCACTTGCAGGATTTCCGTCCTGACGAAAAACCACCCAAAAATCGCACCTGACCACAGGAATGACCACAGACAGCAAAAAGTCAGGAAATCAAAAACCAAATATCCGGGTGTAGCGGAGCTGGTACCGCGCTTGGTTTGGGACCAAGAGATCGCACGTTCGAATCGTGTCACTCGGACCAAAACGCCGCTAAAATCGCTGATTTTAGCGGCGTTTTTCTTAAAATATTTATATAAGAATTCCTGCTAAAGAATGAAAGGGGTTGTACGGAATGAAACAGCCACAAGCTGTATTGATGGCATATGGATTAGACAGCATTTCTACGGAAAAAATATTAGAAACATACACATTGCCACAGTTGAAAAAACTAAGTTTAAATTCTCTGCTTTCTCTGGGGCTACCAGAGGAAATCGCCAAGCGGCTGCTGCATCCAACACGTACCCCCATTCCGCAAAAAAATGTGGAAGAAGTGCTGGTCCGCTCTGCCTTTACATGTTGTGTTTGCCATCAGCCTGGCCTGCCCATTGTGATTCACCATCTTGATAGATGGGAGCATTCCCATTCACATGACTTAGATAATCTTGCAGTGCTGTGCCTAAATCACCATGGAGAGGCGCATTCCCATCACGAGAACTCCCGGAATCTAACAGCTCAGGTAATAAAATCAGCCCGAGATCAATGGTATACAGTCATCCAACGGCAGAACATTCAAGTAGAGCGAGCACTGGAAACGGTGAAGAGATACAATGGGCGCTGGGACTACTTTAATTTGAGCTATATTTGTGGCTTCATGGACGAGCATGATATTCATTTCAGCAGCCAATATAAAGACCATTTGATTGCAAAGGGTATTATCACTGAAAATGGAATGATATGCGCTGATAAGCTGACCGAAAACGCTACCCATTGGCTGGACTTTTTTGATGGACAGTATTTGAAGCGATATATCGAAGAAATGGTCAATGTAATAATTGGTCATTTGCCAATTCGGTATATCAAAGATTCTCTATATAGCCAAGGACATGTCAAGCCAGGGGAGTTACTTCTGGTAGACAGCAGATTTTATTTCAAGAGATTAAATAAGCGCACCCGAGGAATTGGCCAAACACGTCGCGTGAGAGGCACAGTAAACCACATGATATTCACAGGTGAATTTGACGCATGGTACTGCAATTCCTCCTCATCTCATGGTCTGCACTTGACTGGAAACAAATATGCGACGCAGTTGTGCTTGGTGCGAAATGTGGAACAGGCTGAAGGTATCGACCTCGTCGACTGTACCATTATTGGGCTGGGGCTAAATTTGACCCAACCGGATATTATGGCGCAGTTTACGGGAAATGTGGGGGACATCATCTCAACCTTAAGGCCAAAAGATGAGTGTGAGCGGGAGTTAGATTCGCTTGCCGACTTACAGCGCGGTCAAGATAAGCAAGAATACTATATTTCCCCTCCCGATGTCTGTGATATCTGCAAAACAAGCTTTTGCAACCAAAAGTATATGATTGACGGTGCCATAAAACCGAGTGGCGCAGGCGCGTTTATGTGCCCCCAGTGCTACCATCTTTACGGTGAGGGAATTGGATGGGGAGTCGGACAACTTTATTTAAATCAAAACAATTGTTGGCTCTTAGTGAGCGGTTTTTGTGATCACGAGGAGGATGAGATTGATGAAGAGTTGGCTGTGCAGTTAATAGATGCTATCTTTCCGCATATGCATGAAGAATGAAAAATATTGCAGCGTCATTCATAAATCATTAAATAGGCAGAAATTCTGTAAAGTTATAGATTGTTTTTACAAGGTAGTGTAGAGCCCTCTGAAATCAACGGTTTCAGAGGGCATTTTTCTTTGTTTATTGCGGCGCAAATTTTCACCTCAAAAACATAACTTGACTTTCCGTCCCGCTAGAGTTTAGATACACCTACGGGGTTTCCCCCACAATAAAAAACGTCATGGCAGACTGGTGTATTACGAGTACACCAGCCCTGCGCCAAGGTGAATACACCACCCGGCACAACCGTAAGAACGGCACCACGACAAAATCAGTATACCGCTTTTGTCGCGGCGGCACAAGTATAAAACTTTGCGCGTGCATGGGTTTCGGGGCGAGAGGCCTCCGCCTTTGCATGCGCTTTTGACGATACGGGAAATTCCCGACTCTTTTGGAAAGGTCGGGATACAATGAACATTTTTGAGACACACGAGGGATTCTCCGGGCGCTTTGACCCGGACTCCACCGGCGGGACGCTCCTGTCCCTGCTCACGCTGGCGGGGGGAATCCGCTTGAAGCTGGGTAGGCAGGGCTACTTGCTGGACAGCTACCTATCTCTTTTTCTGGAGGGCGTCAACGCCATGCTGGCCTACGAGGCTGGGAGCGACGGCTTTGAGCGGGGCGGTGAGTTGCGGAGTCTGTGCTTCGATGTGCTGGACCGGGACGGCGCGGAGAAAGACCACCCTTTCTATGACGCCGCGCTGAACACCCTGATCGCCCGGATGGACACGATGCGCTATCAGGAGCGGCAGACGAGGATGAACCTGCTGTACACCGCTCTGGCCGACGAGTTCCTCCCCTTTGCGGTCAAGCACTTTCTGCGGGAGGCGGAGAGCAAAATCGGCGACAACTGCGATATTCCCAAGTTGACGGAGTTATACCGGCGCATTTCAGAGGCAGCGGGTGAGCCGCAGATGGAGACACTTAACCTGCGGCTGAAGCAGCGGTTTCTGATGGCTCCGATGGTCCCCGTCTTTGTGCAAGGGGCTACAAACGACCTGCTCTACTGCCTGCTCCACCGGGACAGCGAAACCAACAAGCAAATATTTCAGCTCCTGATGGAAAAGCCGTAAGGTCTCGAAAAATCGGGCGGCGATGATCGTTTAAGTCATCGTCGCCCGATTTTTTATCTCCCCGCTGCCGCTTTTGCCTTTGCTTCTGCAATCTCCGCTTTCATCTGCACAATCAGCACCTTCAGCTTCTCCTCGCACTCCTCGCGGGTTTTGGCATAGACATTCCGGGCGTGCTTCTTGCCGTCGGGCCACATAGGGGAGTACCGCCCTTCAAACAGGTGGTCGTTGATCTCGCTGATACATCCGGTACCTGGCTTGCGCTTGCGCCCCACATAGGGCTTGAAGTCGGTCATCCTTGGCTTTTCCGGCTGGGCTAGGCCTGCCGCTGAATCGTCCTGCGCCGGTTCTGCCTTGCCGATGCCACGGTCGATATTCGCGGCGGCTGCGTGGCGCATATCGTCGGTGATGTGGGTGTAGATGTCAAGCGTGGTGGCCGCCGACACATGTCCAAGCATGGCGGAGAGTGTCTTCACATCCATGCTGTTTTGCAGGGACAGGGTGGCAAATGTATGCCGCAGATCGTGAAAGCGTACATGCTTGCACCCGGCGTGCTCCAGAATGATCTGAAGCCGCTTTCTCACCGCGCACGGGGTCATGGGGCAGTCCTCCTTCACCGGGGATGGAAACATCCAGCGGGAACCCACCGTCTCCCGATACTCCCACAGCACCGCCACCACAGCGGGCGGCAGGGTCAGCTTGCGGATGGAGGTCTTGGTTTTGGGCGTGCTGAGCTGTAGCTCGCCCTGTACATCGTAAATCTGCTTGTTCACATTCAGCACACCGGTCTTGAAATCCAAATCGTCCCACTGGAGCGCCATCAGCTCACCCCGGCGCAGGCCGGTGGCGAGGTCCAGGAGGAACAGCTCATAGTAACCCTCTGCCTGGGCCTGGATGAGAAACCGCTGCAGCTCCTCCCTGTCCAGCACCTGCATCTCTCGCGCCTTCTTAGGCGGCAGCTTGCAGCCAATGGCGGGGTTGGTACGGATGAGCCCCTCCTGCATCGCCTTTTCCAACGCGGAGCGGCAGGTGGCGTGGCACATGCGCACCATCCGGTCGGACAGCCCCTCGCCGTAGAGGTCGGTAAAGCGCTTGCGCCCGTTCTTTTTGACCCGCGCATAGAACTGCTGCAAATCGTTCTGCGTCAGCTTGTTCAAGGGGATGCTACCCAGCTCGGGCAGGATGTGCAGGCGGATTCGGCTCTCATAGCCCTCTTGAGTGGTGGGGCGAATCTTAGGCTTGGAGTGGTTTTCAAACCAGTATTCCAGCCAGTCCCCGAAGAGCATCTCGGGCCGCAGTTTGGCGGATTTCATTCCGCCGCAGGATTCCTTGAGCGTCTGGAGCTTTTCCAGACACTCGGTTTTTGTCTTGGCAAGGACGTTCTTGGTCTGGGGATAGCCGTTGTTGTCGTAGCCGATGACAACTCGCCCCTCCCAGCGTCCGTCCTTGCGCAACCTTACGGTTCCGTCCCCGTTCTTTCGCTTTCTCGCCATGGTTTCAGCTCCTTTCCAAAGAGGTCTTCCATAAAGCCGCCCACAATGCCTGATGCCTGTCTTTGCATGTCGGGCGTCACATGGGTGTAGGTGTCCAAGGTAAAGCTGGCGTTGGTGTGGCCCAGAATACCCGAAAGGGTCTTGGCATCCACGCCGCTGGCGATGGCGTGGGTGGCAAAGGTATGCCGCAAATCGTGAAAGCGGATGTCGGGCAGGCCTGCCTGCTTGAGCAGCGCTTTCAGACGGGCATAGGCCGAGTTGGGGGATACGGGCAGTTCAGATTTGATGGGGTTTGGGAAAATCCACTGGCTGACCGATTTTGCCCTGCGCTGGCGCAGAATCTCCGCCGTGCTCTGGGGCAGGACGATGGTGCGTGTGCCTTTTCCCGTTTTGGTATCTCCCAGAGAAAATACCCCCAGCTTTTTGCTGTGAAGGGTGCGGCAGACCTTGAGAATACCGTTTCTCTCATCAAAATCTTGCCACATCAGTCCGCAGATTTCGCCCCGCCGCAGTCCGGTGGTCAGCTCGGTGTAGAAGAAGTCGTACCAGATTTCGTCCTGCTGAATGGCGGCGATGAAGGTGTCCAGCTCCCGGTCGTTCAGCACCCGCTTGGCGCTGCCGCCCTGCTTGGGAACGGTGGTTCCCTCGGTGGGGTTCTTGGCGATGAGGTGCGCCTGCTGGGCGTCCTTCATCGCAAGGTGGAGCAGGGAGTGGATGCCGCGCACGGTGGAATCGGACAGCTGGGTTCCCTTTTCTACATTTTCTCTGACCCGTCCCTCTTTTTTCAGGCGGCGGTACATCCGCTGAACGTCCTGCGTGGTAATCATGGAAATCTGCTTGTCCCCCAGTTGGGGCTTGATGTATTGTTCAATTTGGGTGCGGTAGCCCCGCAGGGTGCCGGGGCGGACGGTGTCCGCCTTGTACTCAAGGAGCCAGCGGTCCAGCCACTCTCCCAGCGTCATGCGGCTGTCCTCGGTCAAGTCCACATCGCGGTAGTCTTCGATGTTCTGATGGAGCTTATCCAACAATTCCCGCTGGGTGTTGGCGTAGACATGGCGAAAAATAGGGTCGCCGTTTTTCTTGTGCCCCACCACGATGCGCCCCTCCCAGCGGCCATCCTCCCGCCTGCGCAGCATCCCGTCACCGGACGGTCTTCTTTTTGCCGTTGTAATCACCTCGTTTCTGGATTTCGTAACACAACACATACCACAATTCGCCTCGGAAAGCTAGTGAAAAGCCCAGTGTTTTCAGTGGTTTGCGAGATTTAGAGAGACATGCTTGGGCCGGTGTATTCGTCATGGTCGTCCGCCTTGTGGCCCATGGCTATTTTCTTCTCCCTCTCCCGCTGGCGGAGCTTGCGGTCGATTTGGTTGCCGCCTGCACCGGACCTGGGCAGGGAATTGTCTTGAAAGATACTGCCGATTTGCCGCAGGAGATGGGTTGCCGCCAGCAACACCGAGGGTGGGCGGAACTGGTCAAGGCGGTCGAGAAAGAACTGCGCGTACTCGTTGCCTTGGGCAGCGGATTGCTTAAACCACTGCTCGGCGTATGCCCTGTTTTGGGGCACACTCTGTCCCAGCAGGTAGAGCTTGCCCAGAGTGTACTGGGCAAACTGATTGCCTTTTTCTGCCGCATCGTTTAAATAAATCAGCGCCCCGGGCACATCCTTGGGCAGAATCGCGCCCTGCAGATGCTCCTTGCCCAGCCGATACCCAGCGTAGGAGCTGCCGTTTTGCTGTGCCTGCTCTATCCAATGTAGACCTTCGGACACATTGCGCACCAGTAGATCGTCGGTGAGCAGCAGCTTGCCCAACGCATACCGTGCTACATTCAGCCCCCGCTCTGCGGCCAGTAAAAACCAGTCCCGCGCCTGTTCCGTGTCGGGTATCACCACTGTGCCATCCCGATACAGCTTGCCTATCAGGTACTGTGCATAGGGGTTTCCAGCCTTGGCAGAGGCGGTCATCTGCGTCACGGCGTAGTCACGCTCGTCCAGTGGCAGGTCGGTGTCGTAGATTTTGTCCCGGTATTGGCGGTAAAACTCGGCGTTGTAATTAGCGCTCTTTGGTTCGTCCGCCGCCGAAAGGGCTTCGTCCTCGAAGGTGATTTTTCCGATTTGGATGGACTCCGCCTCCCGAATAACGGCGTTCTTGATGGCGCGAAATTCTTTCTGCTCCGATAATTTCAGCCGCTTACGCTCCTCGCCGCCGTAGTAGCTGTCCACCTGCCCTTGGAGGGCCAGCCACTTGTCATAGCCCTGCGCCACCGCCGGGATGCGCTCCATCTGGTCGACGATTTGGTCGGTAAGAGCCTTCAGGGACTTGGGCAGGTAGCTGTAGCTTTTCTTGCCTTTGACCGTTTCCAGCCCCTGCGCCAGCTGAAGCATCAGCGTTTCCACCTCCGGGTGGTCGCACAGCCCGGTCTGCATGGTGCGCACCAGCGCCAGCAGCTCCCGCCGCGCCTGCCGCACCAGCTCGTCTCGGCTGACAGATTTCTGCTCATAAACATGGAGCAGCTCCTGCTTGAAAATATCGTTCATGAGCATGGATTTGATTTGCCCGATGCCCGCCCGGTCGAGATAGGCCTGCCCTGACTTTGCCGACCACGCCATCATGTGGATGTGGGGATGCTCCCCCTCATCGTGGTAGGCCGCGTACCAGCGAAAGTCCTTTGGCGGAATCTTCATTGCCGCCGCGATGTCGTTTCTGTGGGTGCGGATGAGATTACGCCACGCCTTGGCGCTGTCATAGCCCAGCCGTGCGGCGTCCTCCCGGCGCAGAGAAATAATGTGTGTCCATACATTTCCGGTGTAAGAATTAAGCTCCGCCATTGCTGTATCAAGATTGATACCGTCCTCATCACCGAACAGACCATGGGCGGTGAGCCGTTCGGCGCGGGGGCGGGTGGCGATGTAGTTCAGATAGCCGTCCATCTGGCTGACCGCAGACCAGTGCTCCTCCAGCGCCATACTGATGAGCGCGGAGGCGGTGGCCTTGGTCTTGTGCCCTTCGTAGTCGCCGTACTCATCCATCTCTTTCATTCCGGGAAAATCCTTTGTGAGCTTTGCGATGAGCTGCTCCTGTTTCCGTGTTGGTGGGCGGTCATCGTTCAGCTTCTGCACATGCTCGCGGGTGCCGATGTAGTGGAGATAGCCCCCGGCACCCGCGGCATCTCCGCTGCCGGTGCATTTGATGTAGGGACTTTTGACGATCAGCTTTGCCATCACACGTCACCCGAATCCCTTGCTCGCTGTTCCAATGAGAGGAGCCCGTTGGTCTGCTTCACATTCTTGATGCTATTCGCCCTGCGCCGACGAAGGCTCTCTTCATCGAAGGAATAGGCGTCCGAGAGAACGCCCACATTCATATCCATCTCCACCGTCAGCTTGAACAGCAGGGCTGCCATGCGATCCTCGAACAGTCCCAGCCGACCGTTGATGGCGGCGGTAATTTCCTTGGGCAGCAGGGAGCTGCCGTCGTTCATCTCCAGATAGTCCGTGTAAAACCGAATGGCGTTTTCGATGTATTCTCGCCGACTGCGGCTGCCGTCCATGGTGTAGCAGCGCTCCAGCCGCTCCCGCAGCGCAGGCTCCAACCGAACCGCTAATTTTTCTCTTTCACTCATATTTCCTCCATTTCTCTGCAAGACCCCTGCGGAAAGGCTGGCCGCATGGGGTTTCTCTGGATTCCAGACCTCTTGCAGCGTGCATTCCCTCTTTCAAGACCCCCCGCCGAAATCCCCCGAAACTGCCCGCACTGCGGGCAGTTGTGACTGGGTGGGTGCGCTTGCGACGCCCGCCCTTTATCCTGCTTTTTCTTTCGTCCTTCGTCCCTCGCCCCAAAGCGGGTCAATTTCGCCGGTTGTCTCCTCAATGGAGCTGGTACTCGCTTCGCTCCCCAAAGCCCCGCACAGCGGCTCACAGGGGCCGACAGGGGCGAGCTTTTCCAGTCGCTGCGCCGCCAGCTCTGCCTGCGCCATCTGCCGCTCATAGAATAAATCCAGTGCCTCCTGTATGGGGCGGATGGTGTAGAGCAGACTACCGTTGCGCTTCTGACCGGACTTGGTAAAAATGGTGGTTGGCTCGGTTCGGATGAGCATTTTCTCCTCCAGTGCCATCACATATTTCTGCACGGTGTTCTGGCTCATGTCCACCGCCTTGCCGATGGTTTTGTAGCTGGGCCAGCACTGGTAGGTTTTCCGGTTCTCCAGAAAGAGCAGATAGGAGTAGACTGAAATTTCACCGGCGCACAAACCCAGCATAAAAATCTCATTGGGCAGAGGAAAATAATTTTTGATGGCGTCCCGCTTGGGGTACTGCTTGTACTTCAATTTGCACCTCCCGTGTTCTGCTCCACCCATGCAATAAACTTTTCTTTGGGCACCACAATGCGGTTTCCGATTTTCAGAATGGGAAAGTTCGGTTCGTGCATCAGCTCGTATCCGGTGGAGGCAGATACGCCTAGCACCTTCGCCACCGTCCCCGCATTCAGAAACAGCGGCAGCTCATCATAGTTTTTGTAAACGGATTCCTTCAAATAAAAACCTCCTTCTATTGTCCGATTGACTTATCTGTATCTATCGGGTATAATGAGCTTAACAGAAACCGATGGATGCTTCAATAGCTCCGAGCTGCATTGGGGAAATCTTAAATCTCTATCGGATACAGGGGGCGAGTACATATGGCAGATTCATTTGATTGCTTTTCCGTCCTGTTCGCAAAGGACCAGGTGCTTGTGAACGGACAGTCCTTCCCGCTGGGGCAGTGCTCTGTGGACATTTTGAATCTGGACGACGGAATACCGGCGGAGCTTGACCGACGAATCGGCAGGCTGATGCCTGCGGTCAAGGAGATGCTGGGCAGAAAAACAGACAGCGCCGCACGCTCCGCGCAGGAGCTGCTGAACGCTGTCTGGGATATCATTTTTGCGCTGCCGGTTTACCGCTCGCTGGCGCTGGATCGCGGGGTCGCCTATGACATGTTTCCCTTTCTGATTTCGGACAGGGAGAGCTGGGCGGAAATGCAGGACGAGCATTCCGAGGCACACGCCATGTTTCGAACGCTGATGGACGGTCTGGAGTATTTTCCGGAGAGCCTGCGCGTGTTTCGGGGACAGGTTTCCGGTTTTCTGGAGTTGTATGTGGAGCCGCTCAAGCGCAGAAGCGTGGATGCTTACGCCGCTGCTTTCACCCGGTATTACGGTGACATGAAAGCGGTGGAGGGGTTGTTCAGCGATGACCCTTTTCAGCAGAGCTTTCCGACAGAGCTTCAATTTGTCCCCATAGTTCAGGCGGGAGCCCACGGCAAAGTAATTCTGGGGGAGCAGGCGGCGTTCTCTTACCTCACACACTTTTTGTACGCGGATTTTTACCGTGGGCTCATGGCGGGCAACGCCCCCCGCCGCTGTCACAACTGCGGCACTTATTTTTTGCTCACCGCCGGGTACAACACCTGCTACTGCAACAACCGCGCTCCCAGCGAGACCGAGCGCACCTGCCGCAAGGTGGGGGCGCATAAAAAAGAAGCACAGGAGCGTGCCACCGCTACTCCTGCGCAGAAGGAATACGCCAAGGCCTATAACCGACTAAAGGCCAGAAAACAGAGAGGAAAAATCAGCGTGGACGATTGGAACGCCGCCGTCGCCAAGGCGCAGGACTTAAAAGACCTGACCGAGCGCGGCGAGCTGAGCGACGAAGAACTGCGCAGGCAGCTAGCGGCACTATGAGCCTCCGGGTGTTTTTTTGTTTATACGGGTGCAGAAATAAGCCACATGGGGTTACCCTGTTAGAAAAGAGTTGCACAACTGTCTACTCAGAGTTACAATACGACCACCTCGAAACAAAAAAAGCTTTCAGCCTGATACCATGTTAAATTACTGGCTTTAAACAAGAAACGTTTTACCGCATTGATTATGGTAGATAGGACAGGAATATCCTAAAAAGGCCGCGGCAAAGAACACCTATATGGAAGCGAAGCTACAAGTAGAATGTAGATACGCTGAACGCTGCATTTAGTCTAATATCCATGGTGATTTTTCTGTGTTTTTTGGAATCGCTCTATTTAAATGGCTCCGATCTTGTTGGTAAAGTTCAAGTTTCTACATTGCTTGCTATATTGGTGTTTTTCCTGTAAAATAGTTTTAGTTTAAGACAAGGAGTCATGACATGGCAAAAAGTAGTATGGTACAGATGCATTCCTATATCGATTTTTTTTCTGGCTGCGGCGGCCTTTCGCTCGGTCTTGGATGGGCGGGGTGGCGCGGCGTATTTGCCATTGAAAAGGACCCTATGGCATATGCATCTTTTGACAAAAACCTTGTTGCCCAGGGTGCCCCACATCGCCATTTTGAAAATTGGCCGAACTGGCTTCCCAGGGAGCCTCATGCAATCGAGGATATTTTAGAAGATGAAAAAGTTATTCGTCACTTTACGAAACTAGCTGGAACAGTATCTCTTGTAGCTGGTGGACCACCTTGTCAGGGATTCTCGGTAGCTGGTGCACGAAACGGGAATGACCCTCGCAACCTTCTGGTGTTTAAGCAAATTGAGGCCATTCGTATTCTAAAACCGCTTTTTGGTATTATTGAAAATGTTAGCGGCTTCGAGAAAAAATTTGTGTCACGGCCAATTGATGGTATCACATTAAGCGTAGCAGAAGAAGCAACAAAAGAAATTGAACAACTCGGTTATAATATTGGAAAAGTTAAAATTAATGCCGCTGATTATGGTGTGCCTCAATTGCGAGATCGAGTGATTTTATTTGCTATATCAAAAGAGTATGCGGGTAGTCTGGATGTTGGGCAACTATTGCAGGATGTCCTAAAAACGGTTGGTATGCAACAGCGAGAGGAATTTGGTCTTGCTACAAAACGATATGTTAATGTCAAGGAGGCAATCTCTGACCTTTCTGGGACGAATCGCCTTCCTGATCCTGAATTTCCGGGGTATGAAACGTGCCAATACCTTTCTGCTGAAAGTGCCTACCAGCGGTTAATGAGAAAAGGAATACCAAAGGGCGCAATTCCATCGTGCCATCGTTTTAACCGCCACAGTCAAAAGTTGGTTGACCTCTATAATGAGGCACACCGCACACAGCCAGCTGGCCGCCTAAGTAAAGCGTTTTTATATGAAAACGGTTGCCATTCCAACAAGCGGTTTGTACTCGATGTAACAAGGCCTTGTTCAACATTGACTACCGCACCTGACGAGCTAATTCACTACATGCATCCTAGAATCGTCACCTTGCGTGAAATGGCGCGGCTACAGTCTTTCCCGGATGACTTTACGTTCCATGGGCGCTATACTTTGAATGGGCCCGCACGAGGTGTTGATGTCCCCAGAAATGCTCAAATTGGAAACGCCATTCCGCCACTGGTCGGCAGAGCTCTCGGACTAGCACTCATCGTGATACAGCAAATGATAGAGATCAGAGACACAGCTCTGGAAAAGTACCGTATCAAAAACTAAAAAAGCAAGTGGTCACCTGTTTGCAGATGACCACTTGTTTTATTTCTGTTCAATTTTTTCTAAAATCCAATTGATTACAGCCTGATCCGGATCTACTCCAAACTTTTCGGCATATTCACGTACCAATTGGACTACCGGACCGGGAATTTTGAGTGGCTTATAATATTCCGGGAATGCCCAACAGCATTTAGAGCATTCTTCAGTACATCCTCTACAAGCACTGCTCTTCAAATTATTACAGGCATCACAGAGCGGCTGCCAGTTTTCCAAATCGTCTGTGCCTCCTCTGTCCCGTGGCACTTTATGATCCTGTTGAAAACCTTCATCTCCAGACGGGCTTTTGCAAACTGCACAAAAGCTATTATAATGCTCCACAACTCTGGCCCACTTTTTATCGGGTAAAGATGTCCGAGGCTGTTTTTTCTGTGAAACATTTAGGCTGACCAATTGATACTTAGTACCTTGTTGATGAATTCCCTTAAATCCTTCATCCCCTTGCAGCTCCCTAACTCGTCGGAAGGGGTCTTTGTACGCCATTCCTTTGGCAGTGTCAATTGCCGCCCGAATATCTGTGCGGTCAACAATTGGCCCAGGAATGCCATGACCTTCGGGCCACAGCGTTTCAAGGATGATTCGATAGATAGACCGAAGTGAATCACCGCTAGCGACGAAACCCTTGGAAGATGTATTCAGCCATTCTTGCCGGTCAACCACAGTATTGGGAAACGTAACAGGGGTCAAGAGCGGAGACTGCTTTGAAGATAATTTTGCATGACTTTTTCTTTTGGGAATAGACATATAAATCCCCCTCTCCTAAATGAATATATAAATTGTAGCACATCTGGACAATTGTGTATATAGATTATATTGATGCTTGCCGTTCCCTTGGCAAAATCGTTGTGAAGGCACAGAACTGGAGTGATGGATCAGATTCTGTGTCTTTTGTTATTTTTGAATATGACTTAATCGGAATTTTATTGTATACTGATCATGGGTGATAAAGATGGAAAAAATAATTAAGAATTGTATTCGGTGCAACCATTGTGGTGACACTATCGCTTCAAAAAATCGACATGATTTTATAAGATGCTCATGTGGTACAGTAGCCGTTGACGGAGGAACGGATTATCTAAGAAGGATTTTTAAGAACTCCGACGACGATTTTACTGAGTTAAGCGAGTTTGAAGAACAGGCAGAACAATAAGTTCTTTGCCGGTTAAGCGCTAATTCTTTGTTTATGGCCCCACAAAAATTGAGCGTAAGAATATTCTGCAGGTGGCTTGACTTCCCAACGGAAAAGAGCTACGATACTCAAAACCGAAAGGCTAAAATAATATGAAAAATGTGCATATCCTCCCAGGGCAGATAGGCGGCCTGTAAGAGAGCGTGTTTCCTTGATGACTCTTGCAGGTGGCCCGAACTGTCAGGGAGTGATTACAATTGAACAGGGACCGCAATTACTATCGAAAGCAGCGTAGGCGCACTATCCATCGGAAGGAAGAGTATCTTCGTCGGATTGGTGGCGAAGCGTATGTCTGCGCATGGGCGAATGGAGCGGCAGGACGTTTTGCAAAGGGCAAGATTCATTGCTCCTGCTGGATGTGCCGCAGAAAGTCTTATGACGATCCGCAGGTTCGGGATAAGCGGATGGCAATGGGCGCAGCAGAACAACTGCGCGAGGTAGAGTAACCTTATGTAGAAAACGCTTCCCGCTCAGAGCTGGCGATAAACTGCTGGCCTTGGTTGGGAAGCGTTTTTGACCACATAGATTACCACAGACGGCGCTGGAACACGCGGAAACAGTGGGTACAAGAGCGCCAAAGAGTAAGCGAAACCGAGCGGAAACGGCTATAAACCGATACAAATAAGTATAAAAAACTTTGCACAAAAGTTTGGGACCAGGGGGCCGCAGGTTCGAATTCTGTCGCCCGGACCATTTTTTGGCAGAAAAACCGCCTGTTTAGGCGGTTTTTCTGCGTTTAAAGATGTATTTTCAGAATACAATTAAAAACAAGCATGCCCGGCATGAGACAGATTGGGAGCGGTGTGGGCAGCACGCCCTGACCACCTATTTTCTCCAACTCCCTTACCCATTCCTTATGGGGTTAAAATTGCTTGATGTTGAGGAAAATGGTATACTAAAGCCATACAACTTGGACGCCAAAGGAACTACTTTATTGCCCCGCGTGCGGCGGTATTATTTCGATTCACGATTCAGCGTGCAGCGAATGCCAACGACGGATAAAGTAAAGCTTGGAGGGCAGTCAAAATGGACAACGAAAAAGTATATGCCATGCGCTTTCATAAGCTCTACCCCCTGTTGGTGAGTAAGGCGGTGAACAAAGGCCGCACTCAGGCCGAGGTGGATGAGGTCATCCGCTGGCTGACCGGGTATTCTCAACAGGGGCTGGAGCAGCTTGTAGACAGCGACATTGGCTACGGGGACTTTTTCGAGCATGCCCCCACGCCAAACCCCAACCGCACTCTTATCACCGGCTCTGTGTGCGGAGTTAAGCTGGCTGAAATTAAAGAGCCGCTTATGCGTGAGATTCGCTATCTGGACAAGCTGGTGGACGAGCTGGCCAAAGGTAAGGCCATGGAAAAGATTTTGCGCAAGTAAGCGTATTCCATGTCGCCTTTCTCACAAGCAATTGTAAAACACGACCTGCTGTTATCATACCCTCGGCTGACAAAGTACAATACGCCTCAGCCGAGGGTATTTATTGCAATAAACCAAGAAAAAAGGAGCGTGACTGGTATAAAATTTCAATTACCTTTATTGGCGGTACAAGATGTGGAAGTGTCCAAACAATTTTATAAAAGGCTATTTGATCAAGATGTCGTTTTGGACTTGGGGAGAAACGTATCCTTTAGCGGCGGCTTTGCCATCCAACAGGACTTTGCATGGCTGACAGGTATCGACCCCGCCTCTGTTGTCCAAAAATCGCACAACATGGAATTGTATTTTGAGGTAGACGATTTCGATGAGTTCTTACTTCTCTTGGAACAACATCCGGAGGTAACGCTGGTACATCCTCCGAAAAAACACGAATGGCAGCAACGAGTGGTTCGCATCTACGACCCCGATTTCCACATAATTGAGATTGGGGAATCCATGGCAGTGATTGCAAAGCGTTACTTAGCGCAGGGGCTTTCGGCACCACAAGTAGCCGAACTCATCCAGCATCCCATTGAATTTGTGCAAAACTGCATGTAAGCAGATTAAGCATCTTTTAATACCTGTCACCACACCGCACAGAAAGTCAAGAGTGCGGGGGGCAGACCTGATAAAATCAGCGCATACGGAAGGAGGTTTGAAGATGGATTGGATTACAGGAATCCAACGGGCGCTAAACTACACTGAGGAACACCTTACCGAGGAAATTGACTACGAAGTCGTTGCAAAGCAGGCGCTTTCGTCGCCCTTTCACTTTCAGCGGGTGTTTGGCATGCTCTGCGGATTTTCTCTGGGCGACTATATTCGCATGCGTCGCTTGACACTGGCCGCCGAGGATTTGCTGCGCACCGACCACAAGGTCATCGACATCGCCCTTAAGTACGGCTATGACACCCCGGAGAGCTTCTCTAGGGCGTTCCTGCGCTTTCATGGCATCACCCCTACTCACGCCCGACAGGGCGGCACTGTCAAATCCTTCTCCAGGCTGTCCGTAAAACTCATTTTATCAGGAGGCAGTACCATGGATTACAGAATGGAAAAAAAGGACGCATTCCGGCTCATTTGCAAGAAAAAACAGGTCACTAAGCCCCAAGGAGATACCGCCACAGCGGATATTTCCGCATTTTGGAACGAATGCGGAAAGAACGGAACGATTGATGCAATCTGTAAGTACGGGCGGTTTGACAGCCTGCATGGTGTGCTGGGGGTCTGCTTCTCGTCTGATATGACAAACGCCAGCTTCCCCTACGGCATTGGCGCGGAGTATAACGGAGCGCCCATGGGCGACGAGGGCTTAGAGCTGGTGGATATCCCCGCTTACACCTATGCGGTGTTCCCCTGCAAGGGCAAGATGCCGGAGGCGTTTAAGACCACTTACCAGCGCATCGTCACCGAGTTCTTCCCCCAAGGTAACTACGAATACGGCAAAGGGGTAGAACTGGAGGTTTACCCCTCGGCAGAGGTAAACGATCCGGACTACGCTTGCGAGATTTGGATTGCGGTGAAGGAAAAGAACTAAAAAAGATTTGCAAGGTGGGGGCAGCATTTTGCTGCCCCCATTTATAAGTTCACATTTTGTAGCATGGCTCTCGGCAAACGATGTGATACTTGATTAAATTGTGGTAGCCCTGTTGAGTTCGGATGCTCCGCCCGTCGCAGTGCGTGCCAAAGCATCGCACCGCACTAACGGCGCAAAAGGCTCGCCTATTCGGTATAAATGGCACAGTTTTTTGCACACCGGAGAGCTTGCCAAAAACAGGCTTTCCGTGTAAGCTGTTAAAGGAAATCATTGCGGAGGTGCGCCATGACAACGGATGAGCTATTCTTTTTTAATTCTATGCCGGATTCCTTGCCGCTATATGGAGTACTTTCGGAAAAATTACTGGCGGCGTTCCCCTATGTCGCCATTGATGTAAAAAAAACGCAGATTACCTTTCGTGAAAAATGCTGCTTTGCCGTTGTTTCGCTAAGGCGCGTGAAGGGTTGCCCCAAGGTGTTTATCCTTGTTTCCTTTGGGCTTTCTCATCGGCTGAACTCTTCCCGGATTCACATAGCGGCAGAGCCATATCCCAACCGCTTGACACACCATGTCATTGTGCAGAGCGTGGAGGAGATTGACGGCGAGCTAATGGCCTGGCTGACGGAGGCACACGATTTTGCACTGGTAAAGTGAGAGCGGGCAAGGTTTTAATTTATTATTCTTCGTCTTGTTAATATATTTTCCGCCATAGGCTGGAGCCGGGTGCTGTAAATAAAGAAAGGCTATTTATCCATGGAAGAAGAAATTTTTAATATTGGAGCAGTCCCCGCCGTGCTGTACGGCGGCAAAAGTGATCGACTTTACCTCTTTGTCCACGGCAAGTACGGTTATAAAGAGGAAGCTGCTGAGTTTGCGAAAATCGCCTGTCCCAAGGGCTGGCAGGTGCTTGCCATCGACCTGCCCGAGCATGGGACTCGGCGAAACACCGCCCCCTTGTTTGTGCCGTGGTATGTAGTACCCGAGCTGCAAACCGTTATGGGCTATGCAAAGGCGCATTGGTCGGAGGTAGCTTTGCGCGCTACCAGCATTGGCGCGTGGTTTTCCCTGCTTGCGTTCCGGGACCAGCCCCTGACCAAGGCACTCTTTGTCTCGCCTGTGCTGGACATGGAACAACTGATTGGCAATATGATGCTTTGGGCAGGTGTGGATAAGGCACAGCTGGAGAAAGAGCGGGAGATTGCCACTGATTTTGGGGAAATATTATCCTGGCAGTATTTCCAGTATGCTCAGGCACACGTCATCGACAGGTGGAGCACAGCGGCAGAGATTCTCTATCCCGGGAAGGATAATCTGACCGAGCGCACCGTGGCGGAGGATTTTGCCCATCGCTTTGATTGCGGACTCACCGTCACGGAAGATGGTGAGCACTGGTTCCACACTCCCAATCAGTTGGTCATCCTGCGGGACTGGGAGAAAGCACACACATGACACAGGAGGACTTTATGATACAGGAAATTATGCGGGATACCAAGTTCCTTGCGCAGAAGGCAGAATCCGCCACACCGGCTGACTTGCAGGTGGCAAAGGACTTGCTGGAGACCTTAGCCGCCCATAAGGACGGCTGCGTGGGCATGGCAGCCAATATGATTGGCGTGAATAAGCGCATCATCGTCTTTGATAACGAGGGCAGTTACATGGTCATGTTTAACCCCGAGATACTCAAAAAATCCGAACCGTATGAAACAGTGGAGGGCTGTCTCTCCCTCACCGGCACACGGAATACAAAGCGTTGGAAGTCTATCAAGGTACAGTACCAGACCGAGAAATTCCAGGTGCGGCTGAAAACCTTTAACGGCTGGACGGCGCAGATTATTCAGCACGAAATTGACCACTGTGAGGGAATTATCATTTAAGCATTTTCTATACTAGAGCGTTTCTGAAAAGTCGCTGTGTCCGGAATTTTGAACAGAAATTGTGCCAGGCAAGTCATTTTTCCACAGGAATCCTGGGCGGATTTCAAGGAAAAACGGCGCGGCATGGCGAAATTTTTGTCAAAAGAACGGATGCATGGACTTTTCAGAAAGGCTCTAATCGTGATTATCTGCAAGCTTTGTGCTCTCCTCTTCCAGCCACACAATAAATTCTTGTGTAGTCAATGTAAATTCGACCTCAATTGCAGCATTTTTTAATATTATAAATTCTGATAATCCATATTCTGTCTCGTTTTCAGCCCAATCATATGTATACCCTAATCTTGTCCATGGGTACGCCGAATCAAAGTAAGACCATATAATATTATCATCAAACCAATTTTTAAATTCACCCAGCTTACTTCCGTCTAAATCGTCAGCAGTTAATTGTTGGGTGATATTTGTTTGATATGCAGGTCTGATAAGTTCTTCTTCCTCTACCCAAAATGCTGAAAAATGTGTGTAGTCACTGTCGGGGGGCAGACCTATTAACTGTTTCAGCCTCAACTCCCAATCGGTAACTTTGTTCTTATTTTCACTGTACCAGGCTATGATTTCTTTATCGGTAAAGGTCCATATTTCACTGTCAGTACAAGTGAATTCCTCTCCTGGCTTGTAGCTATTGGGATCGTTGTGCCAAGATAACATGAATACCTTGTCATAATCTTGATTCCATGTTATTGCAGAGGATTCTTTGGTAATCTCTACAAGTGGAAGTATTTCATCCTCATCCGCAAACGCTGAATCCCTAAGTGCCAAATTATATAAATCGTCTGGTGTTTCCGTTTTTGAGCACCCCGCAGCAACAAGCATACAAATCATCAAACAAAATAAAACAATCCTTTTCATAGATACCCTCCGCTTTGTATAATTCATGGTTTAATTATAGCACAAAAAACATAAAAAGAGCCTAACTTCCTCCACGGTGACAAACTAGGTTTTTGTAATAATAGTGAAAAAAGACTGGGTACTTTCTCACTTCGGCAGAAATGGATGTGCGAAGGAGAACCCTTAGGATTTCCCCTCGTGTTCAAGCCCCTGTCCGCGAACTACTTAAAAAGGAACGGATACCCCATGGGGTATCCGTTCCTTTTTAAGTAGTTTGCGTATAAATAATATTCTTTTATTTTCTAGAGGTAATTTGAACTGACAAGGAAAAGTATGCTCATTTTGTAAACAGCAACTCTAATTGCTCAACATACTTCTCGTGATATATCAAACTTAGTTCGCCATGCTTCATTTTAGGTGCAACAAATAAATTACTGTTTTTCAAGGTGGTACGCAAAAGTTTTGCTGATTTTTTCATAACACCAATTTCTTTTTCTCCCACAATAATTAACACTTTTGCTTGTGTATCTGAAATGGATTGTTTTAGAGTATAGTTTCCGTTGCTAAGTGTGATATTTACGAGAGATTCTTTACTGATTTTTAAGCTATCTTGAAAATAGACTTCAAATAAATCATCTGGAACACATAGTGTTTTCGCCTGCATTTTTGCAAACCAACGCTTTTTAACTAAGCCATAACATAATTTATATGTTGGTACTGTTAAAGCGGTTGTACCTTTTATTGGATAGACTAATGCGCTTTCTATCGCAGCATATTCTGTAATTGCAGGTTCCTTTGACAGCACTTCGCAAACTAATTGTGCGCCAATCGACAACCCTGCAATAGCATATACGCTTCCGTTCTCATAATGATTTATATAGTCAATAATTTTTAAAGCAGATTTTTCTATGCTGACAAAAGTTGACTCACTGTCTTCACCATGACCGTCAATAATTGTGGTTATTACATGATATTTTAAACTTAGCCTGCTAGCAATGGGTGTCAATGACCAATCAGAAAGACCACCGCCATGCAACAAGATAATTGTGGGGGAATGTTTACTCCCAGATTCTTTAAAAAGCATATGCACCTCATCTTTCGCCAAATATAAATAATTTTACAACAACTAAATAGAAAAACAAAAAGTTGACAAATTCTCATAAGAAAACTTGTCAACTTACTTTGAGTAGTCTGCGTATAAATGCTATCATTGTATTTTTACAGGGGAACTTGAACCTAAGCTGCGTAAACATATCTTGGAAATGGGCCGTTCTACGAGTGTGAATTTTTCAAAAAGTTGCTTATTTAGACAGAAACAACTCCTCCAAGTAGTAGCCATTCTATATAATGCAGTCCTCATAAAATTCATCTTTGGGAGTAATCATTTTAACTTATGTATTTCTGTAATTAATTAGTTGCTGTTTTCTGCCGTAAACCCATGTGCGTTTATATTGCGCATTCTTTTTTTTATAGTATATCTAAATTCATCATTATCAAGTAATTCCATCGGCGTAATACCAACTTCAGATAGCATCATACGTGTTCTTCGACTTAACTTGCTGATATCTCCCTCTAATATTGCAAAAAGTTCACTTTCATCACACATGGAGAATAATTTTTCCAATCTAACACTAAGGGGCGCATTTCCAAAATCCATAGTGCTTTCTCTAAGTGTCATTCGCTCTCTCATCAAATTACGGAGCTCTCTTTTTAATTGTAACATTTCGCGATCTTTTGCTTGTAACTGCTTAACAAATTCTTCTTTTTCTTGCTTGTTGATTTCATCTTTAGCTATAAACTCATCAATAATTTTTTGTTTTTCATCCTCAATATTTTCTAAAGCTTCAGTTTTTTCGGCTTCAGCATTAGATAAATGTCCTAATTTTTCATTCATATTATTTAATTTTTCACCGAACTGAGCTTCAATTTTGCCAAGAGTTACAGACACATCTTTCATTATATCATAAGATTTATCATAAAAATCATTGCTGGTATCAGCCGCCTTGAAATAAAAGAACACTGATATAAAAATTGAGAAAAAACCAGCTCCTGCAAAAAATGAAAA
>CAZDDZ010000013.1:0-44517 GCA_964504285.1 uncultured Pseudoflavonifractor sp. | reverse complement strand
ACAACGCCCTTATCGCAAAATTCACATTTGGCCATTCGCTTGAACCTCCTCGCTCGTAGTATCACTAATCAGAAAGCGTCGAGTAGTATAATAACAGAATTCGGCGATAAATGCAAGTACTTTTTTCGCGTCATTTTTTATTGCCAAATGAACGGGGAACATATATACTAATAATCACATAAACACAGGGAGGAATGTCTTGTGGAAAGCCCGTACAGTGTTACACTGGGTAAACTGGTTCAGGAATTTAATTTAGAGGTACTGCGCAGCGCCTCTGGTTATGAGGAGTGCCAGATTCGTACGGTAGATGTAAACCGTCCTGGCCTTCAGCTCATTGGCTTTTTTGATTATTTTGACCCCACGCGCATTCAGGTGCTGGGCAAGGTAGAGACAACCTACCTCACCGGCATGACATCAGAGGAGCGTCGGGCCTGCTTTGATAAGCTTATGGCCCAAGAAATTCCCGCCCTCATCATTTCTCATGGCATGACTCCCTTCCCTGAGTGCATGGAGATGGCCGAGAAGTATGACCGCACCGTTATGTGTACCCAGGAGACTACCTCTACCTTTATGTCCGGTCTCATTGCCCTGCTGCGCAGCGAGCTGTCTCCTCGCATTACCCGCCACGGTGTGCTGGTGGAGATTTACGGCGAGGGTGTGCTTCTGCTGGGCGAGTCCGGCGTAGGAAAGAGCGAGACTGCTATTGAGCTGGTGAAGCGCGGTCACCGCCTGATTGCAGACGACGCGGTAGAAATCAAGCGCGCCGGGGATAAACGGCTCATTGGTACTGCGCCCGAGTTAATTCGCCACTACATCGAGTTGCGCGGTATTGGCGTTATTGATGTGCGCCGCCTGTTTGGTATGTCCGCAGTTAAGGAGACCTCCAGTATTGACTTGGTGGTCAATCTGGAGCAGTGGAAGGACGGTGCCATGTACGACCGCCTGGGGCTGGAGAACCTCTACACCACTATTTTAGAGGTTCAGGTGCCCTCCCTCACCGTGCCGGTAAAGCCGGGACGTAATCTGGCGGTTATCGTAGAAGTCGCGGCTATGAATAATCGACACAAGAAAATGGGTTATAACGCCGCACTGGAGTTTACAAAGCAAATCAATGAGCATTTTGACCAGGCCATGAGCAAGAAAAAGGACTAAATAATAGCTGAAAGGAGACAGGCAGAAGGCCTGTCTCCTTTCAGCTTGTCGAAAACTACCATTTTTAAATAGGATGTTAAAAGGTCGAGGATATTGAGCGGGGGGATAGTGTGAAAGGGGGGCAGAGCCCCCGCTTTCGCGTGCTGGAACCCGCCCACAGGCGACCCGATTTCGGCATTTTGCCGAAATCGGTTTCAGGCTGGCGACTTTGTCGACAGCCTGAAAGGAGACAGGCCTACCGCCTGTCTTCTTTTGCTATTTTATTGCCATCTTCTTTATTTTTCTTGCGGTATGCTCCGGGTAGGATTATAATGCTTCTATTCTGTTTGCGGAGGAATGAATATGTGCGGTATTGTCGGTTATATAGGCAGGGAAGAGGCAGCCCCCATTTTGCTGGATGGGCTGTCCCGCTTGGAGTACAGGGGATATGACTCGGCGGGGCTGGCAGTCTGGTCCCAGGAAGAGGGACTGCGTGTGGCCAAGGCCAAGGGGCGGCTTCGGGTGCTGGCTGATATTGTAGAGGGGGGCAAGGCCATCCACGGGCAGGTGGGGCTGGGCCATACCCGCTGGGCCACCCACGGGGCACCCTCGGATGTGAACTCCCACCCCCAGGTCAGCCAATCGGGCCGTATCGCCGTGGTTCATAACGGCATTATTGAAAACTATGTGGAGATTAAGGAATTTTTGCAGTCCAAGGGTGTAGAGTTTGTTTCCCAGACCGATACAGAGGTCATTGCCCAGCTGCTGGAATACTATGACCGGGGTAATATTATGGAGGCGCTCACTAAGGTGCTCCACCGTCTGGAGGGGGCCTATGCCCTGGGCATTATCTGCGCCGACTGCCCTGACCGGCTGATTGCCGCGCGGAAGGATAGCCCGCTGATTCTGGGAATCGGTGAGGGGTTCCACTTCCTGGCCAGCGATGTGACCGCTGTGATTAAGTACACCCGGGAGGTCTGCTATCTGGACGACGGCGAGATTGCCGTCCTCACCTCTGACGGGTATCAGGTCTATAACCACCCCTACCTGCAAACGGTGGAAAAGCCGCTCCACCATGTGGATTGGGAGGTTTCGGCCGCTGAAAAGGGCGGGTACGAGCACTTTATGGCCAAGGAAATTATGGAGCAGCCCAAGGCCTTCCGCGACACTGTGTTTCCCAGGGTGAAGGACGGCCGAGTGGTGCTGGAGGACTTAAATATTACCGCAGAGTACCTCCATGGGCTGGATAAGCTCTACATTATTGCCTGTGGATCCTCCTACCATGTGGGAATGGCGGCTAAGTACACCCTAGAGCGGCTCCTGCGCAGGCCGGTGGAGGTGACCCTGGCCTCTGAGTTCCGCTACTGCGACCCAATTGTCACCGATAAAACTCTGGTAATCGTCATTAGCCAGTCGGGTGAAACCATCGATACCCTGGCCGCCATGCGTGAGGCCAAGCGGCTGGGGGCGCGGGTGCTCTCGGTGGTCAATGTGGTGGGCTCCACCATTGCGCGGGAGTCGGACGATGTGCTCTATACCTGGGCTGGGCCTGAAATCGCAGTGGCTACCACCAAGGCTTACTCTACCCAGCTTGCGGTCATTTATCTCATCGGACTCCGCTTTGCCGAACTTTTGGGTACCGTCACCCAGGAGGAGTATACCGATATTGTCTCCGAGCTCCTTCTCATTCCTACCAAGCTGGAGCATATTTTAGAGCACCGGGAGGAGATCCAGTACCTGGCCTCCATCTACTTTAACCACCCATCTGTGTTTTTTATCGGTCGCAACATTGACTACGCCGTGGGGCTGGAGGGATCTCTCAAGCTCAAGGAGATTTCCTATATTCACTCAGAGGGCTACGCCGCCGGCGAGCTTAAGCACGGCACAATCTCTCTGATTGAGCCGGGAACATTAGTGGTGGCGTTGGCAGGATACGGCAAGCTTTTTGAAAAGCTTATGAGCAACGTGGTGGAGGTCAAGAGCCGGGGCGCCGATGTGCTGGGACTGACCACACAAAGCCGTGCCGCCGATCTTCAAAAGACGGCAGACCACGCCGTTATTGTCCCAGATACCCACCCCATGCTTCTGCCCTCTTTGGAGGTGGTGCCAATGCAGCTTTTTGCTTACTATGTGGCGCTCATGCGCGGCTGCGACATTGATAAGCCCAGAAACCTGGCGAAATCGGTGACGGTGGAATAGCTTGCAATTTTCGGCCACGTAGTATATAATGTTAAAATAAGGCAGAGTAGGAATCTGTGTGTTGCGCCCCTTTGTGGGCCAGTGCCGGCGGGACGGGGAGTTGTCCGCCGGACGAAAAACCTTTTGGTTTGCAGTGCAGGTTCCGCATCCCGCTGCCGCATAACGGGGTGTCTCTATGCCTCCCTCTGTGCGGCGTTTTCACTTTACAGTGGACTGCCAAACACAGAAGGAGGTATTTTTATGTCTATTTTTCCCCATCCGTTTTCCCGCAGCTACTGGAAAACCGCGCTCAATGACTTCCGCAAGCCCCGTACTCTGACCTTCGCAGCACTTATGGTGGCGGTCTGCATTGCTCTGGCGCAGATACCCGCTATTCCGCTTACCGATGGTCTGCGGGTGACCTGGGGCTTTCTGGGTCGCTCGGTGTGCGCCTTGGTGGGCGGGCCGATTACCGCCTTGGCCTTTGGCTTTGTGGAGGACACTCTTTCCTTTGTGCTTCATCCCACGGGCCCCTATTTCTTTGGCTATACCGTCACCACCATGGTGGGCACATTCCTTTATGCCATCTTCCTGTATCGGACCAAGGTAACGGTGCTACGGGTATTTCTGGCCAAGCTCTCCACCAATGTGCTCAATGTGTTTTTGGGCAGCCTGTGGAGTGCTGTGCTGTACAGCAAGGGCTATCTTTACTACATGACCACCAGCGCTGTGAAAAACACCCTCATGCTCCCGGTACAGACCCTCATGCTGGTTGTCCTTTTTGCGGCGCTCCTGCCCATACTGGGCAGGATGGGCTTGCTGCCTAAGGAGAGCGGCAGTCGATTGTCCCTAAGATAAAATTCGAGCGCCGCCAATTATGTTGAATTGGCGGCGCTCGGCGTGTATAAGAACATTTTGTAAAAACTTTGTCTTAGCCACTATGCAAAAGGGCAAACATATATTAAAATAGAAGCAATCATAGAATAAGAGAGGTTTGCGTTTATGACAGAACCGCAGTATAAGCGAGTCCTGCTGAAAATCAGTGGAGAGGCCCTGGCGGGAGACGCCTCCCGCGGTCTAAATTTTGATGTAATCGGCAGCGTGTGCGACGTAATTAAAAAATGTGTGGAGTCCGGGGTTCAGGTGGGGCTCGTTGTGGGTGGCGGCAACTTTTGGCGCGGCGTCAAGGACGGCGGCGGCAAGATGGAGCGCACCCGAGCTGATCATATGGGTATGATGGCTACCGTCCTCAACTGCCTGGCCGTGGCTGATGTGCTGGAGCAGAAGGGAGTGCCCGTCCGGGTGCAGACCGCCATCGAGATGCGTGCCATCGCAGAGCCCTATATCCGTTCCCGTGCCATTCGGCATCTGGAGAAGGGGCGCGTGGTCATCTTTGGCTGCGGCACCGGAAACCCGTTCTTCTCCACCGACACCGCTGCCGTGCTCCGCGCCGCCGAGATTGACGCGGATGCCATTTTGCTGGCGAAGAATATAGACGGCGTCTATTCTGCGGACCCCCGCAAGGATGCCAGCGCAGTAAAGTATGATACCATCACTTATAGCGAGGTTCTGGCGCAGCATCTGGAGGTCATGGACTCCACTGCCACAAGCCTTTCTATGGATAACCAGATACCTGTGATTCTCTTTGCGCTTAAAGATCCCGAGAATATTTACCGGGTACTCATGGGCGAAAAGATTGGAACCGTTGTGAAGGAGGAACATTGAGATGAAGGAAGTCAATAAGGAATTTGACGCAAAAATGCAAAAGACCATTGATGTAGTCATGAGTGATTTTGCCGGTGTTCGTGCCGGACGCGCCAATGCCGCTGTGCTGGACAAAATTGCTGTGGACTACTACGGCACCCCTACCCCCATTAATCAGGTAGCCTCCATTTCCTCTCCCGATCCCCGGAGCCTGGCCATCCAGCCATGGGACGCGACGCTTCTCAAGGCAATTGAGAAGGCAATCCAGACCTCCGATCTGGGCATCAACCCCCAGAACGATGGGCGCCTGATTCGCCTGAGCTTCCCGCAGCTTACCGAGGAGCGCCGCAAGGAGCTGGCAAAGCAGGTGAAGAAGTACGCCGAAAACGGCAAGGTAGCTGTGCGCAATATTCGCCGCGACGCCATGGATAAGTTTAAGGCCATGGAGAAGAAGGCGGAAATCACCGAGGACGACCTGAAGGAGTATGAGAAAGACCTTCAGGACATCACCGAGAAGCGCTGCAAGCAGATTGACGAGCTGACAGAAAAGAAGGAAGCCGAGCTGCTGGTCGTTTAAAGACTGTTTCGTATTTACAAATGGGTAGGGCGGGGGCTTGCCCCCGCCGCTACTCTTATTACAGGGAAGTACATTATGTCTCTTTTTAAGCGTAAGCAGGCCGCTGATTGTCGGGTGGATTTTAAAAATTTGCCCCGCCATGTGGCCATTATTATGGATGGCAACGGCCGCTGGGCCAAAAAACGTGGGCTGCCGAGAACGGCAGGTCACGCCGCCGGCGCAGAGAATTTTCGTGCCATTGCCACCTATTGCAAGGAAATCGGGTTAGAATATCTAACGGTATACGCTTTTTCTACCGAGAACTGGAAACGCCCCGCAGAAGAGGTCTCCGCCATTATGGGACTTTTAAAGAAGTACCTGCTGGAGGCCATTGAGCGCATGGAGCGGGATAAGGTAAAGATGCGCTTTTTCGGTGACCTGTCCCCGCTGCCTGAGGAGCTGCGTCTCCTCTGCGAGCAAACGGGAGAGATTTCCAAGCATTACGATGGCGTGCAGGTAAACATCTGCCTGAATTATGGTGGCCGGGACGAGCTGCTACGGGCGGCCAGGGCTTACGCGGAGGACTGCGTGGAAGGCAAGGCAGACTTCAATCACCTGACCGGAGATCAGTTTGGTGAATATCTGTTTTCAAAAGGTGTACCTGACCCGGATTTAATTATTCGCCCCAGCGGAGAGCTGCGCATCTCCAACTTCCTTCTGTGGCAGTCTGCGTATTCCGAGTTTTATTTTACCGATGTGCTCTGGCCTGATTTTAATCGGGATGAACTCCACAAGGCGCTGTGCTCCTTTCAGCATCGCCAGCGGAGATTTGGAGGTGTTCAGCCATGTTAACTCGTGTTGTGGTCGCGGTGGTGTGCATTCCCATCATCTTTCTGGTATTTTTCCTGCCTGTACCCATTCTGCTGCCCATCGCCATCTCTGTTCTTTCCATGATGGCGCTTCATGAGGTGCTGTGGTCTACCGGCTTTGTAAAAAACAGCTGGATTTCCGGGCTGTCCATCGCGTTGGCGGGAGTCATTCCTTTTTGGGTCTTTATCGGCGAAGGCATGAAGTCGGCGCTCTGCGGTATTTTCCTTTACTTCATTCTCACTTTTGCCGTAGCTATTTCCAGCCGCTATACCGTTACTATGGAGAAAATGGGCGGCGCATTTTTCTTTGCCATGCTCATTCCGTATTTCTTGTCCTCCTTTGTCCGCATTGACCAGCTAAACGGGGGCAGCGGCATCGGAAAATTTTATATTCTTCTGCCGCTGGTGGTGGCCTTCACCAGCGATACCTTTGCGCTGTTTGCCGGTATGGCTTTCGGTAAGCACAAGCTGGCCCCCGAGCTCTCCCCCAAAAAAACGGTGGAAGGCGCCGTCGGCGGGTTTGTTGGCGCAATTGTATGTAGCATGATTTACGGTCTGGTTATTCGGCTCTGGTTCGGATATGAGGTCAATTACTTCCTGCTGGCCCTGTACGGTGCGTTGGGCAGCCCCATCGCCCAGATGGGCGACCTGTCCTTTTCCTATATCAAGCGGCAGTACGGCATTAAGGATTTCGGCAATGTGTTTCCCGGTCACGGCGGTGTGCTCGACCGCTTTGACAGTGTGATTTTCTGTGCGCCCTTGCTGGAAATCCTGATTCGCTGGCTGCCCGCCATCGGGGTGTAACCATGAGCAGACGTATTTCATTATTGGGCTCTACGGGCTCTATCGGGCGGCAGTCACTGGATGTGATTGCCGCCTGTGGCATGACTGTGGCCGCCCTCACCGCCAATCAGGACGTAACACGGATGGAGGAACAGGCCCGCCGCTTTTCTCCCGAGCTGGTTGCTATGATGGACGAGGGAGCGGCAAAGGAATTAAAGATCAGATTGGCCGACACTGCCATCCGGGTGACCTCCGGCATGGAGGGACTTATGGAAGCCGCCGGATTGGAGAGCGCCGATACCGTGATTACCGCCGTGGTAGGGGTAGTAGGTCTGCGTCCAACCCTGGCGGCCATTCGGGCGGGGAAGCGCATTGCTCTTGCCAATAAAGAGACGCTGGTTTGCGCCGGCGAACTGGTGATGGGGAATGCCGAAATCTACGGGGCCGAAATTGTCCCTGTGGACTCGGAGCATTCGGCCCTGTTTCAGTGCCTTCAGGGCTGCAAGGATAGGGGAGAGGTTAAGCGCCTCATTCTTACCGCTTCGGGCGGGCCCTTCTACGGGAAAAGCCGGACGGAGCTGGAAACAGTCACGCTGGAGCAGGCGCTCAAGCACCCAAACTGGTCCATGGGCGCAAAAATCACGGTAGACTCGGCAACCATGATGAACAAAGGGCTGGAGTTCATTGAGGCCATGCGTCTTTACGCACTGCCCCCTGAAAAGATTTCCATTGTAGTGCACAGAGAGAGTATAGTTCACTCTCTGGTGGAATACTGTGATAATGCCGTGCTGGCTCAGCTGGGCGCTCCGGACATGAGACTGCCCATTCAATACGCCCTTACCTGGCCTGCCCGCACCCCTGCGGTGGCAACGCCGTTAGACCTTTTGACCTGTGGCAGCCTGACCTTCGGCGCACCCGATGAGGAGGCATTTCCCTGCCTTGCCCTGGCAAAAGCGGCTGCTAAAACGGGCGGCACTGCCACCGCTATTTTAAACGGTGCCAACGAGGTAGCAGTGGGCCTGTTTTTGGAGGGGAAGATTGGATTTATGGACATTCCGCATTTGGTGGAGCGTGCCCTTCACACCGTTCCCGTGGTGCAAAACCCCGGCCTGGAGGATATTTTGGCGGCCGATCTTGCCGCCCGTGCTGCCGCAGGGATATAAGGAACCTCTGGTTTAATTCCGTCGCATATCTTGGCGGTGTCTTTTCCACCCGGACTGCGCCAAAAAACCTTGCAATCCGTCAGGATTCCTGCGATTTTTTGGCTTGCCGGACAAAAAATACACGCGCTAATCTATATGACTGGATTAAATTAGAGCTTCCATAACTTGTCATGTACGCCCCGCAAAAAGGAGAATTTAGCTTATGATGATTATCTACATTTTGGTTGCTGTGCTCATGTTTGGGGTGCTCATCGCCGTTCATGAGTTCGGCCACTTTGTCGCTGCCAAAAGCTTAGGAGTCAAGGTCAACGAGTTTGCTATCGGTATGGGTCCCCGAATTCTGCACAAGCAGAAGGGGGAGACCGAGTATACCCTCCGGCTGTTTCCCATCGGCGGCTTCTGTGCCATGGAGGGTGAGGGGGAGGACTCCAATGACCCCAGAGCCTTTAATAATAAGCCGGCCTGGCGGCGCCTGATTATTTTAGTGGCCGGCGCTTTTATGAACTTTGTCATCGGTGTGCTGATTTTTCTGTTTCTTAATATTGGAGTGGTGTCCTTTCCCACCACCACAATTGACCGTTTCTTGGAGGGATTTCCCCTCCAAGGGGAGCAGGGGCTTATGCCCGGGGACCGCATTTTAGAGGTAGACGGCCACGCGATTTATATGAAAACCGATCTG
The DNA here is from genome assembly GCA_964504285.1 of uncultured Pseudoflavonifractor sp. Classification (GTDB taxonomy): domain Bacteria; phylum Bacillota; class Clostridia; order Oscillospirales; family Oscillospiraceae; genus Pseudoflavonifractor. The sequence continues at coordinate 35,454 of CAZDDZ010000013.1, read as the reverse complement.
GACATCTTTTTTAGCCGTGCCGGCAAGACCATGGATTTGGTGCTTGAACGGAACGGCCAAAAGGTAATTCTAAACGATTTCCCGCTTCAGCCCCGCCAATATCCCGGCGAGGAGGGGCTGAAATACGGTCTGTACTTTACGCAAAAGCAGGCTACCCTGTGGGATAAGCTCCAGCTCACCTGGTACAATGCCATCGATACCGTGCGCCTGGTCTGGGTCAGCCTGGGCGATCTGGTTACCGGCGCGGTAGGCGTTCGGGATATGTCTGGCCCTGTGGGGATTGTTACCATGATTGGCGAAATGGGCGCTCAATCAAAAACGACAATGATTGCGATTTTAAATATCCTCAACTTTACGGCTTTTATTGCGGTGAACCTGGCGGTCATGAATCTCCTGCCCATTCCGGCGCTGGACGGCGGACAAATCCTGTTTTTAGCGGTAGATAAGGTTTACAGCCTTTTCTCCAAAAAGCATATTAATCAAAAATACCTGGGCTATATTAATGGAGCGGGCTTTCTGCTCCTCATTGGCTTAATGGTTGTGGTGGCCTTCTCCGATGTACTAAAGCTCTTTGGACGGTGAGAGTATGACAAAACAACTGAACGTGGGCGGTCTCATGATCGGCGGGGGCGCTCCGGTGTCGATCCAGTCTATGTGCAATACCAGAACAGATGATGTGGAGGCGACGGTAGCTCAGATTTTACGTCTGGAGGCTGCCGGGTGCCAAATCATCCGCGTGGCAGTGCCCGATATGGCCGCCGCCCGGGCAGTGGGCGCGATAAAAGCGCGCATCCACATCCCGCTGGTGGTAGACATTCACTTTGACTATAAACTGGCGCTGGAATGTGTTGCCGCCGGGTGCGATAAGGTGCGCATTAATCCGGGCAACATCGGCGGCGAGGATCGGGTCAAGGCGGTGGCCGCCGCCTGCAAGGCAAAAAATATTCCCATCCGCATCGGGGTCAACGGCGGCTCGCTGGAAAAGCCCCTGCTGCAAAAATACGGCGGCGTGACGGCGCAGGCGCTGGTGGAGAGCGCCTTTGGGCATATAGAGCTGCTACATAAATTTGATTTTGAAGATATTTGCGTGTCCTTAAAATCCTCCGATGTGCCCACCACCATGGCGGCTTACCGTCTTATGGCCCAGCGGTGCGACTACCCCCTGCATCTTGGGGTGACCGAGACGGGAACCGTGCGCATGGGTACCCTGAAATCGGCGGTGGGCATCGGCGGTCTGCTGGCTTTGGGGATTGGTGATACCATCCGGGTCTCCCTCTCTGCCGACCCGGTGGAGGAGGTGCTGGCCGCCAAGGATATTTTGAAAATTGTGGGTCTGCGCAGGGACACCCCCGAGCTCATTTCCTGCCCCACCTGCGGACGCACCAGAATTGATTTAATTGGCCTTGCCAATGAGGTAGAGGAGCGGCTCAAAGCCATTGATAAACCCATTACAGTAGCTGTTATGGGCTGCGTGGTAAATGGCCCAGGGGAGGCATCCGCCGCCGATGTGGGCATAGCAGGCGGCGATGGTGAGGGCCTTCTCTTCTGTAAGGGAGAGATCGTGAAAAAGGTTCCACAGGCGGAGCTTGTGGACGAGCTGTTTCGACTAATAGAGGAATTGTAACAAGAGAAAATTGGGAGAATGTACCTATGCCTGAGCAAAAGATACCCTTTCTAAAAATGTTTTCCGCCTGGCGGCCTGAGGGCGTGCTTTCTGCCCTGGCAGCAGAGAGCGTGGTGACCGGGGCGGTGATTGATAAGGCGACCCGCGCCATTCGGGCGGAGGTGGTCTGCCCCGTCATGCCCGCGCCCGCCTTGAAGGCGCAATGGGAGCAGTCCCTTGCCGCCGCCTACCGGGTGGAGACGGTTAGACTAAAGCTGACTGCGGAGGAGAAAGGCACAGCGCCCCCCGCCCCTCCGCAAAGGCCTCCGGAGCCGAGCCCTTGCCCTTCCGACGACGCCTTTGCCCGCACCGAGGCCATCCGCCGTGAGGCGCTCAAAAAGCTGAAATCCGCGAAAGCACCCGATAAAAAGGGCGGCGGCAGCGGCAAGCGGATATACGGCAAGGAAATCGCCAAAAAGAACGTCATCCCCATGGTAGAGCTTGATTTGGATATGGGTACCGTGGTGGTGGAGGGCGACGTGTTCGCCGTGGAGCATAAAGAGCTAAAGAATCGCGGCGCTTGGGTCATCGGCTTTGATATGACCGATTACACCGGCTCGGTGCACATCAACAAGTTTAGTCTGGGCGACGAGTGCAAGTCTATCGTGGAGGGCGTCAAGGAGGGCATGCGCCTGATTGTCCAGGGCAAGCTGAATATTGACCGCTACACCAACGAAATGGTGCTGGAGCCCTACGCCATCGCAGTGGGGGAGAAGCCTAAAAAAACCGACAATGCGCCCGAAAAGCGGGTGGAGCTTCACCTACATACCACCATGTCCACCATGGACGCCCTCACCGACACCAAGGCAGCGGTCAAGCGTGCCGAGAGCTGGGGGCACCGCGCCATTGCCATCACCGACCACGGTGTGGCACAGTCCTTCCCGGACGCGTGGCACGCCGCTAAGGAGATTAAGGTGCTCTACGGCGTAGAGGCCTATTTCATTAACGACGTAGACGACCGGGTGGTCATTCACGGCGACTGCGAGCAGGATTTTAACGGTGAAATCGTCTGCTTTGACATTGAGACCACCGGCCTGGACAATCGCACCGAGACCATCACCGAAATCGGCGCGGTCATTTTGCGAAACGGTGAGGTAGCCGAGACCTTTAACACCTTTGCAAACCCCGGCAAGCCCCTCTCCCGTGAAATTACCGAGCTGACGGGCATTACCGATGAAATGCTCCGGGGCGCGCCCTCACAGGCCGAGGCCATCCGCGCCTTTTTGGATTTTGCCGGAGACAGACCCCTTGCCGCCCACAATGCCGAGTTTGACATGGGCTTCATGGCCGAGGGCTGCCGCAGGGCGGGACTCAAACTAAACAATACCTCGCTGGACACCCTGATTTTAGCCCAAAATCTGCTGCCCGACTTGGGCAAATATAAGCTGGACATTGTGGCCGGACATCTCCATCTGCCGGCCTTTAACCACCACCGTGCCTCGGATGACGCAGCCACGGTGGCCTATATGCTTATTCCATTTTTCCGTATGCTGGAAGACTTGGGGGTATCCTCCCTCCAGGCCATCAACCCCGCCATGACCAAGCTGCGCAGCGGCGGTAAGGCCAGACGCCAGCCCAAGCACCTGATTGTACTGGCCAAGAACAACATCGGTCTGCGCAATCTCTACAAGCTGGTTTCAGAAGCTCATTTAAAGCACTTTAAGCGCTATCCCATTATGCCCAAAAGTCTCATTAATGAAAACCGGGAGGGGCTAATATTAGGCTCCGCCTGTGAAGCGGGAGAGCTTTACGATGCTGTCTTTAAGCGGAAGGACTGGAATGAGCTAAAGCGCATTGCCTCCTGGTATGATTTCTTGGAGATACAGCCCCTGTGCAACAACGCCTTTATGCTCCGCAAGGAGATGGTGGAGAGCGAGGAAGAATTGCGGGAATTTAACCGCACCATTGTAGAGCTGGGTAAGGAGATGGACAAGCCGGTCTGCGCCACCGGCGACGTGCATTTCTTAGACCCGGAGGACGAAATTTACCGCCATATTCTTCTGGATACCAAGGGTTTTGACGACTGTGACTCACCCTTGCCGCTGTATTTTAAGACCACGGAGGAAATGCTCAAGGAGTTCTCCTATCTGGGTAAGGAGGACTGCTATAACGTGGTGGTGCGCAATACCAACATGGTGGCCGACTGGTGCGAACGGGTCAATCCTCTGCCCAAGGGGCTCTTTGCTCCAAAGCTGGAAAATTCCGCCGAGGAGCTTTCCAATCTGGTATGGGGGAAAGCGAAAGAGCTTTACGGAGAAAATCCGCCTGAGCTGGTGGTAGACCGCATCAATGTAGAGCTGGGCGACATCATTAACTGTAAATACGACGTCATTTATATGTCGGCCCAGAAGCTGGTGCAGAACTCCCTGGAGAACGGCTATCTGGTGGGCTCACGCGGCTCGGTAGGCTCTTCCCTGGTGGCCTTCATGTCCGGTATTACCGAGGTAAATTCTCTGCCGCCCCACTACCGCTGCCCCGCCTGCAAGCATTCGGACTTTGAAATTGCCAAGGAGCTGGGGGCGGGCTGCGGCGCCGACATGCCAGACGCCGTCTGTCCGGTCTGCGGAGCCAAGTACGCCAAGGACGGCTTTAATATCCCCTTTGAGACCTTCCTGGGCTTCGGCGGTGATAAGGTGCCCGATATTGACCTGAACTTCTCCGGCGAGTACCAGGGTAAGGCTCACCGCTATACCTTCGAGCTCTTTGGCGAGACCCATGTGTTCCGTGCCGGTACCGTGGGCACCGTGGCCGAAAAGACCGCCTTTGGCTATGTGAAGAAGTACCTGGAAAAGCGGGATCTCCATGTGACCCGCGCCGAGGAAAACCGGCTTGCCCATGGCTGCACCGGTGTTAAGCGCACCACCGGGCAGCACCCCGGCGGCATGGTGGTCATCCCGCAGAACCGGGAGATTTACGACTTTTGCCCTGTCCAGCACCCCGCTGACGACACGGGTACCGACATTATTACCACCCACTTTGAATACCACTCCATGGAGAGTAACCTCTTAAAGCTGGATATTCTGGGTCACGATGATCCCACCATGATTCGCATGCTGGAGGACATTACCGGGGTCAACGCCCGGGAAATTCCCCTGGACGACCCACAGACCATGAGTCTGTTCACCAGCTCTGAGCACTTGGGCTTTATGGACGACCGCATTCTGGGCCCCACCGGCGCAGTGGCTATTCCAGAGTTCGGCACCTCTTTCGTCCGCGGGATGCTGGTGGATACCGAGCCGCATGAATTTGACATTCTCGTGCGCTTATCCGGCTTCTCCCACGGTACCGACGTGTGGTTGGGCAATGCCAAGGATTTGATTGTAGAGCAGGGAATTCCCGTTAACCAGGCCATCGGCTGCCGTGACGATATTATGATTTTTCTCATCGCTTGCGGTATGCCGGAAAAGCGCGCCTTTAAGATCATGGAGGCGGTGCGAAAGGGCAGGGGACTGCCTGAAGGGGCCGAGGAGGAGATGCGCACGGCCGGAGTGCCCGACTGGTACATTGGATCCTGCAAAAAAATCAAGTACCTGTTTCCCAAGGCTCACGCCGTGGCCTACGTGATGATGGCCTTCCGAATTGCCTGGTTCAAGGTGCACCGCCCTCTTGCCTTTTACGCCGCCTACTTCTCTATCCGCGCCAAGGCCTTTGACGAGACCTATATGTGCCGGGGTATGAAGGTGGTACAGAAGAAGATGAAGGACATTCGGGACAAGGACAAGGCGGCTACCGCTGTGGAGCAGGACATGCTTACCACCCTGGAGGTCTGCTATGAGTTCTACCTGCGCGGATACCAGTTTAAGCCGGTAAACCTCTACGAATCCCACGCCATTAATTTCCTCATTAGCGGCGAGGATGCGCTCCTGCCGCCCTTTACCGCCATCCCGGGACTGGGTGAGACGGCGGCCTATTCCATTCAGGATCAGCAAGGGAATGGGAAAACCTTCATCTCGGTGGAGGAATTTGCTGCCGCCTGCCCCAAGGTCTCCAAAACCCATATTGAGCTGTTAAAGGCCGCCGGTGCCATGGGTGATATGCCCGACACCAGCCAGCTGACCATGTTTTAAAAAAGAGCGGAACCTATTTAGGTTCCGCTCTTTTTTAAAAACGGCTTGACAGCACCTGGGCAATTTGGTATAGTAGCGTGGTAAAGTGTGAAAGCGAGGGCGACACATGAGAAATACTATTAACACACCGGAGGGCACCCGTGATCGGCTGTTTGCCGAGTGCCGGGAGCGGCGGCAGGTGCAGAGCGCTCTGACCGGTCTTTTTGAGCGGCGGAGCTACGCGGAGATTATCACCCCCGAGGTGGAGTTTTACGATCTCTTTCTCCGTTCGGGAAACCCTCTGCCCCAGGAGGCTATGCTTAAAATCATTGACCGCTCGGGCAAAATCATGGTCATGCGGCCGGACTGCACCACGCCCATTGCCCGGGTGGCGGCTACCAAGCTGCGGGCGGTGCCCCTACCCCAGCGTCTTTATTACGACCAGACGGTCTTTCGCTCCGGCATCGCCCATCGCGGCGGCAGCAGCGAGCTTGCTCAGTGCGGCGTGGAGCTTATTGGTGCGGCGGGGAAGAAGGCCGACCTAGAAATGATTGCCCTGGCCGTGGATGCGCTCCGCGCCTGCAAGCTGGAGCACTTCCACATTGAGCTGGGGCATGCGGGCTTTTTCCGCGAGCTTACCGGGCGCATGGATATGCCAGATGCCACCCGTGAGGAGCTGCGGGCGCTGATTGAAGGGAAAAACTTTGCCGCCCTTGGCGACCTGCTGGCGGACTACGGCGACCAGGCGGCCTGTAAGCCCCTGCGGCGGCTCTCCAACCTCTTTGGCGGGGCGGAGGTGCTGGACGAGGCCGAGGCGCTCTCGGGGGGCAGCGACGCGCTGGACTACCTGCGGGATCTGTATGATGAACTAAAGGCAGCCGGCTATGACCGCTATCTCCGCTTTGACCTGGGACTGGTACATCAAATTGACTACTACACCGGCGTAGTATTCCGCGGCTATGTAGCGGGGGCGGGGGATGCGGTGCTGTCGGGTGGGCGCTATGATAAGCTGGTAGAGGCCTTTGGCCGACCCGCCCAGGCCACCGGCTTCGCCGTGGATGTGGACGCGGTGGCGGGCTGTCTGCCGGTGGCAAAGCTGCCCAAGCTGGAGATAATGGTGCATTACGGGGACGGGGCTCTGGCCAAGGCGCTCTCCGCCGTGGATCAGCGTCCGGCGGGCACCTGCGAGCTTTCTCCTTGCCGGGCGCTGGACTCTACCATGAGCCTGGCGCGGGAGCGGAACGCGGAGATGGTGCTGGTGCTGGAAAATGGTACGGAGAGGATGGTGACGTTATGAGCCGTCGCTTGCGCATCGCCCTGACCAAGGGGCGCTTGCAGGATCAGTCGGTGGAGCTGTTCGAGGCCATGGGGCTGGACTGCGCTCCCGTCAAAAGCCCCGGCCGCCGCCTGGTGCACAGCCTGCCCAATTATCCGCTGGACGCGGTGCTGGCCAAAGCTCCCGATGTGATTACCTATGTGGAGCACGGGGTCTGCGACCTGGGCGTGGCAGGTAAGGACACTATTTTAGAGCAAGGGGGCGCCTTTTACGAGGTGCTTGACCTGAATTTCGGCAAGTGCCGCTTTGCTCTGGCGGTCAAAGAGGGCAGCGATTTTTACGGCACCTATAAGACCCGCCGCATCGCCACCAAGTACCCCAATGTGGCGCGGAGCTTTTTTGAGAAAAAGGGCATGGACGTTAGCATTATTAAAATTGAGGGCAGTGTGGAGCTGGCTCCCATCCTGGGACTGGCCGACGCCATTGTAGACATCGTGGAGACCGGCGCCACCCTAAAGGAGAACGGCCTGGTGCCCATTGAGGACGTGGCAAAGGTGAGCGCGCGGCTTATTGTAAACACCGCCAGCATGAAGCTTTGCAAGAGTGAAATCACCGACTTTATCGCCAGATGTGAGCGGGAATTGGAGAAACGCCCATGATAGACATCATTCAGGCAGACGGCATCACCGAGCAGAAAAAGCTGACCGCTATGCGCCAAAGAGCTGCCCAGGTGGGGGCTGATATTGACGCGGCAGTCGCTCAAGTTATGAGGGATGTCAAAGAAAAGGGCTTTTCGGCTGTGGAGGAGTACGCCCTCCGCTTTGACGGTGCGGCTCCCTATGAAATCCAACCCCAAACCATGGAAGAGGCTTACGCCGCCTGCCCAACCGAACAAATTGCAGCGCTGGAGCACGCGGCGGCAAATATTCGGGACTATAACGAAAAGCTGCTGGCAAAAACCGTGGAGTGGACCTCACCCGATGGCGGCAGGGTAGGGCGAGTTGTCCGGGGACTTTCCAGAGTAGGGGTCTATGTGCCGGGCGGCACGGCGGCCTACCCATCCTCAGTACTGATGAACGTCATTCCCGCAAAGGTAGCAGGGGTGGGAGAGGTGGTCATGGTGACCCCGCCCACCGAAAATCTCAATGTGGCTGTGCTGGCTGCCGCCAAAATCGCGGGGGTAGACCGTCTCATCGCCGTGGGCGGCGCACAGGCGGTTGCCGCTCTTACTTACGGTGCGGGCATTATTCCCAAGGCTGACAAGCTGGTGGGGCCGGGTAACGCCTATGTGGCTGCCGCCAAGCGCATGGCTTACAGCAGTCTGGACATTGACATGATTGCCGGCCCCTCCGAGGTGCTGGTCATTGCCGACGAGACGGCAAACCCCAAATTTGTGGCTGCCGACCTGCTTAGTCAGGCCGAGCACGACAAGCTGGCCTCAGCGGTGCTGCTGACCACCAGCATGGCGCTGGCTCAGGCGGTGGACGCAGAGCTGGTGCGCCAGACCGGGTATCTGGGGCGGAGTGAAATCATCGAAACCTCGCTTCGGGACTTTGGGTGCGCCATCGTCTGCCGCACTCTGGCCGACTGTGCCGAGCTGGCAAATCAAATCGCTCCCGAGCATTTGGAAATTATGACCCAATCACCCCGTGACCTGCTGCCGAATATTCAAAACGCGGGCGCAGTGTTTCTGGGGGCGTGGTCGCCCGAGCCGCTGGGCGACTACATGGCGGGACCCAACCATGTACTACCCACCTCGGGCACCGCACGGTTTTTCTCCCCTCTGAGCGTGGATAGCTTCCTCAAGAGCATGAGCGTGATTGAGTATGACAAATCCTGCCTGGAGCCCGTGAAGGACAAAATTATTACCCTGGCGCGGTCCGAGCATCTGACCGCCCATGCCAATTCCATTCAAATTCGTTTTGAGTAGTCTACAAAGGAGCGTGCCTATGAGAACGTCTAATGTGACCCGCACCACCAAGGAGACCGACATTACACTCACTCTCTGTCTGGATGGCGGGGAAGTGAAGGCTACGACAGGTATCGGCTTTTTTGACCATATGCTCACCGCCCTGGCCTTCTACGCCGAATTTGGTCTGGAGCTGACGGTGAAGGGAGACCTGCATGTGGACGGCCACCATACGGTGGAGGATACAGGCATTGTATTAGGGCAGGCAATCCGTGAGGCGCTGGGGGAGCGGAGAGGCATCCGCCGCTTCGGCAGCGCCTATGTGCCCATGGACGAGGCGCTGGCCTTTACAGCACTTGATCTCTCTAACCGCCCCTTTCTGGTCTACGATGCCGCTATGCCCCAGGAGCGCATAGGGGATTACGATTCCTGTCTTACCGAGGAATTTATGCGATCGCTGGCGATGCAGGGCGGTATTACCCTTCACATGAAGGCGCTCTACGGCAAGAATGCCCATCATATCACAGAGGGGCTCTTTAAATCCCTGGGGCTGTCCCTCAAGGACGCGGTGCGGGTGGATGGAACAGACGTAGTCTCCACCAAGGGAGTGCTTTAAATGGGGAAGATTGCCGTTGTAGACTATGGCGTGGGCAATCTAAAAAGCGTGACCAATGCGCTGCGCTATTTGGGGCTGCATAGCGTCATTACCAATGAAGCCGAAGTTTTGGAAAGCGCCGACGCCATTCTCCTGCCGGGGGTGGGCGCGTTCCCCGACGCGGCGGGGCGGCTTCGTGCCACAGGGCTGGACAAGGTGCTGCCCCAGCAGGCGGCCAAGAAGCCCCTGCTGGGTATCTGCCTTGGAATGCAGCTGCTTTTTGAGGAGAGCGACGAGGGAAAGTGTACCCAGGGGCTTGGCCTTGTGGGTGGCAGAGTGGCGCGGATAGAAACGACCTGCAAGCTGCCCCATATCGGCTGGAACAGCCTGACGCTTCAAAACCCTTCACCCCTGTTTCGAGGGGTGGAAAACGGCGCGGCGGTCTACTTTGTCCATTCTTACTGCGCCGTTGCCGCACGAGAGCAGGATGTGCTTGCCCACACCGACCACGGCACTCCGGTAGTAGCAGCTGTGGGGCGTGGCAATGTCTACGGCTGTCAGTTCCACCCGGAAAAAAGCGGCGAGGTGGGGCTGCAAATTTTAAAGAATTTTGGAGAGCTGAACCGATGATTTTATTTCCTGCCATTGACATGAAGGATGGCCGCTGCGTGCGCCTGAAAAGGGGAGCCTTTGACACGGTGCATCAGGTGGCCGGCAGTGCCCTGGAGACGGCAAAAGCCTTCCGGGAGGCGGGTGCGCAGTGGGTGCACATGGTGGACCTTGACGGCGCGCGAGACGGGATGCGCAAGAACTTTCCCTATATCTACGAGGTCATTGGAGCCTCCGGGCTAAAGGTAGAGCTTGGGGGCGGCCTGAAAAATGAGCTGGATGTAATTACCGTGGGCGAGTCCGGCGTGGGTCGCATGGTCATTGGTTCGGCGGCGGTGACCAAGCCGGAGCTGGTGAAGTATGCCGTAGGACTCTATGGGGAAAAGGTCTGTGTGGGTATTGACTGCCTAAACGGCAAGGTGCGCACAGCCGGCTGGGAGGAGGACTCCGGGCTGGACTATCTGGATTTTGCCCGTCAAATAGAGGCGATGGGGGTAAAGAATATCATCTTTACCGATATTGCCACCGATGGAATGCTCTCGGGGCCGTCCTATGCCCAGCTAACCGCGCTGCAAAAGGCGGTCTCCTGTAATATTACGGCCTCGGGCGGGGTGACCACGGTGGAGGATGTGAAGCGTCTGCGGGACATGGGGCTGTACGGAGCCATCATCGGTAAGGCCTACTACGCCGGAACCATCGACTTGGCGCAGGCGGTAGAGGAGGCCGGTGCCCAATGCTAGCCAAGCGAATTATTCCCTGCCTGGACGTGCGGGACGGACGAGTGGTCAAGGGCGTCAACTTTGTAGACATTCGGGACGCGGGCGACCCGGTGGAGCTGGCAAAGTTCTACTCGGACGCCGGTGCCGATGAAATTGTTTTTTTGGATATTACCGCCACCCATGAGGAGCGCAAAACGGTTGCCGATGTGGTGGAACGCACAGCAAGCCAGGTGTTTGTTCCCCTGACGGTGGGGGGCGGTATCCGCACCCTGGAGGACTTTGCTCAGCTCCTGCGAGCGGGCGCTGATAAAATATCGGTTAATTCCGCCGCGGTAAAGGATCCCACTCTAATTTCGCGGGCGGCGGAGCGGTTCGGCTCCCAGTGCGTGGTGCTGGCCATCGACGCCAGAGCGCGTAGAGACGGCACCTGGGAGGTGGTCACCGCAGGAGGACGCAACCCCACCGGCCTTGATTTGGTCACATGGGCAAGGGAAGGCCAGCGACTGGGTGCGGGGGAGATCCTTCTCACCTCCATGGACGCAGACGGAACCAAGGCGGGCTTTGATTTGGCAATGACCCGTGCCGTTACCGAGGCTGTCACTATTCCGGTCATTGCCTCGGGCGGCTGCGGCAATTTGGCACACTTTGCCCAGGTTTTTGAGGAGACCGGGGCAGACGCGGCGCTGGCAGCGTCTCTCTTTCACTTCGGAGAGCTGACAGTGGGGCAGGTAAAGGACTGTTTGAAGGGACGGAGTATTCCGGTGCGGTGAGGATATGAACTTAGATGTGCTGTTTCAAAAGGCGGACCTTATTCCCGTTATTATTCAGGAGGCGGACACGAAAGAAGTGCTCATGCTGGGCTTTGCTAACCTCGAAGCGCTGGAGCTGACCATGCAGACCAAAACCGCCTGGTTTTGGAGTCGCAGCCGACAAAAGCTCTGGAACAAAGGGGAAAGCTCGGGCCATTTTCTCCACGTAAAGAAAATTCTTACCGACTGTGATACAGACACACTTCTGTTTTTATGCAAGCCGGACGGCCCCACCTGCCACACAGGCAGTCCCACCTGCTTTTTTAATACGCTAATGGAGGAAAACACATGAGCGATCAAGTTTTAAGTGAGCTCTACCGGGTGGTGCTGGAGCGCAAGCGCAACCCGCAGGAGGGCTCCTATACCTGCTATCTCTTTGAAAAGGGCTTGGATAAGACATTAAAGAAGGTAGGGGAAGAGTGCAGCGAAACCATCATTGCCGCCAAAAATGGTGTGGCGGAAGACACTGTGGGGGAGGTCTCCGACCTGATGTACCACCTAATGGTTATGCTGGCGCAGTTGGAGATTCCCTTGGAGAGCATTCTCGCTGAGCTGGAAACACGCAGCGCGAAAATCGGCAATCTTAAGCAGATGAAAAATACCGACCGAAATACATAAGCGCCGCGGAACCAACGGAGTTATAGCACAAAAATCAGGTCTGCTGCATAAATGCAACAGACCTGATTTTATATGAATGTTTCTTTTTTTACTTGCCGGCTTCGATAGCGGTCTTGGCGGAGGTAAAGATTTCATCCTGACCTTCGGACATAACCAGCAGAATGGTGCCGTCCTCCAGCTTTTCCAGCTTGGCGTTGCAGGCAATCTCGTACTGATCAACCAGGTACTTGTCAAAGCTCTGCTTCTGGCGGTCAATAAAGGCCTGGAGCGCTTCCATGACGGCGTCGGATTTGTCGGCAGCGGGGTAGATGGCAGCCACACCGTAGGCGTGTACATTCATGGCGGACACATACATGGCGAAAGCGGACATGTCGGCCTTGGGTACACCCAGAACCTCAAAAATAATGTCGGGAATTTCATCTCCGGTAACCATCAGGGGCAGGTCGGTGTTGGTTTGCTGGTCACGGGCACCCTCAATGGCGGACTTGTAGAGTTCGGTGCGCTCCTCCACAGTCAGTTCCTTGCCGCCGGAGCCGCCGGTGCTGCCATTGTTGTTAGTGCAGCCGGCCAAGGCGGCTACCAGCATGAGCATTGCCAGAGAAAGGGAAAGCATTCTTTTCATGTGTTTCATTACTCCTGTTTTTTAAATGTGTTTTTGATCGGAACATCTACTTTGACGATAGCGATTGAAGAAAGTTCCCCGGCTTGGGGAAAAAGTTCTACCGCGCCGTTTGTTACCGCTACGCGGGCGCTGCTCCCTTCGGGAAGCTGGCCGGAAAGGAAAAGCTCGGCGGCGGGATCCTCTACTTGGGCACGAATGGCACGGCGGAGAGGGCGTGCGCCGTAGTCGGGGTCAAAGCCCTTTTCACTTAGCAGAGTCAGGGCATCCTCTTCTACCCGCAGAGTAATACCCAGCCCCTTCATTCGCCGGGCCACAGCCTCCAGCATTCGCTGAGCGATAATACGAATTTCCGCCCGTCCTAGCTGGCGGAACACAATGGTGTCGTCCAGGCGATTTAAAAATTCGGGACGAAATACCTTTTTTAAATCCTCTAGAATAGGCCCACGCAGCTCCTCCACAGAGCGGGTTTCGCTGCCCTGGGCTCCGGCGGAGGAAAAGCCCAGCTTGCCGCCCTTGGCGGTAATACGGCTTGCTCCCACATTGCTGGTCATCACCACCACCGTGTTGCGGAAATCTGTCTTTCGTCCTTGGGCATCGGTGAGCTGACCGTCCTCCATGATTTGCAGGAGAATGCCCCATACATCCTGATGTGCTTTTTCGATTTCATCAAAAAGCACCACCGAGTAAGGTTTGCGCCGCACCTTTTCGGTGAGCTGTCCGCCCTCCTCGTGGCCGATATAGCCGGGGGGAGAGCCGATGAGTCGTGAAACTGTGTGCCGTTCCATATACTCGGACATATCAAAGCGGAGCAGGGCCTCCTCACTGCCAAAGAGGGCGGCGGCCAAAGTCTTGCAAAGCTCGGTTTTTCCCACGCCGGTGGGGCCGAGAAAGAGGAAGGTTCCCGTGGGGCGGCCCGGCTCCTTAAGGCCCACCCGGCCGCGCCGCACCGCCTTTGAGACCGCCTTAACAGCCTCCTCCTGGCCGATAACACGGCGGTGTAGCTCCTCCTCTAAGTGGAGAAGCCGGTCGGTCTCGGCGCGGGTAAGCGTGGTTACCGGGATACCCGTCCACTCGGACACAACGGCTGCCACATCCTCGCTCTCTACGGTGCCAAAATTCTGTCCGGACTGCCAGCGGCCTTTTTCCCGCTCCAGCTCCCGGCGGAAATCGCTTTCAGCGTCCCGGAGCATGGCTGCCTTTTCAAAGTCTTGCCCCCGAATGGCTTCTTCCTTTTCCCTTCGGGCATGTTCGGCCTTTTCCTCCAGTGACTTTAAATCGGGCGGTGTGGCCAGCCGCTCCATGCGTACCCGAGAGGCGGCCTCATCAATGAGATCGATGGCTTTGTCGGGGAGGCGGCGGTCTCCAATATACCGCATGGAGAGGGTAACGGCGGCCTCAATGGCGTTGTCGGAAATTTTTAGCCGATGGTGTGCTTCGTAGCGGTCACGCACGCCGTAGAGAATATCGGTGGCGGTTTGTTTGTCCGGTTCACCCACGACCACGGGCTGAAACCGCCGCTCCAGGGCGGCGTCCTTTTCAATATATTTGCGGTATTCATCCAGGGTAGTGGCGCCGATGACCTGAAGCTCGCCCCGTCCTAAGGCAGGCTTAATAATATTTGCAGCGTCGATGGCTCCCTCGGCACTGCCCGCGCCCACGATATTGTGCAGCTCGTCGATAAAAAGAATTACGTCCCCTGCCCGCTTGGCTTCGGCAATGGCATTTTTTACCCGCTCCTCAAACTCACCCCGGTACTTGGTGCCCGCCACCATGGAGGAGAGATCCACCGAGAGGATGCGCTTACCACGCAGGTCTTCGGGCACTTCACCGGCCACAATGCGCCGTGCCAGCCCCTCGGCAATGGCGGTTTTACCCACACCGGGCTCGCCAATAAGTGCGGGGTTATTTTTGCTGCGGCGGGAGAGAATTTGAATGACCCGACGCACCTCCTTGTCCCGCCCGATCACCGGGTCTAGCGCCCCGTTGGAGGCAAGGCGGGTCAGGTCGCGTGAGAACTGATCCAGGAGCTTGGTTTCCCGATTGCTACCCCCCTCGGAGCTAAAGTCACGATCCGGCCGAATACGGTTGCCTGCGCGGTAGGGGGGAAGATTATCATTGCCCCCCAGAGCATTCATAATGTCCCCGTACAACCTGCGTATTTCCACGTTGCTCCCCGCCAGCACCCTTTGAGCCACTCCGTCCCCCTCCCGGAGAATGCCAAGCAGCAGGTGCTCGGTACCCACATAGTGGTGACCTAGCTGGGTAGCCTCGGACAGGGAGAGCTCAATAATGCGCTTGCACCGGGGAGTCAGTCCCTGGGAGGGAAGACCACCGGGGGTGCCCACGCCAACAATGCGGGCAATGGCAGCACGAATGGTCTCCGGCTCCAGTCCGGCGGCACATAGTACACGGGCGGCCACGCCCCGTCCCTCCCGGGAGAGACCCAGTAGCAGATGCTCGCTGCCTACATAGACGTGGCCCAGCTCTGCGGAGCTCTCCTGCGCCAGCCGGAGGGCGGCTTGGGCGCGCTCGGTAAACTTTGTTTCGCTCATGCCCTCATGCCCTCCCGTCGGGAGTTTGCTTCCGGGACTTTTTTGCCTGTTGTGTTGGTGCACGGCTGTCGGTCTCCTTTTTATGGTTTGTCATACGGAACTCATGTCTGGCGCTGGACGACATACCCTCCAGCTCGGGCACCAGACTGCCTGCCGTCTCCGTGCGGAACAGGCGGCTTTGATCCTCCATCGCCCACACACTCCTTTTGCCTACTGTGTTATTTTTACCCAGCCTAAAGAAATATACCCAGTCTATGCGCAATTTAGCATTGCAATTTTAAAATGTTGTGGTACAATAATTTCACATTAGATATTGGAGGTGTTTCCATTGGCATATGTGATTAGCGACGAATGCATCAGCTGTGGCTCCTGCGAGGGTAGCTGCCCCGTCAGCGCCATCGCTCAGGGCGATGCTCACTACGAGATCGATGCCGGTACCTGCATTAGCTGCGGTTCCTGCGCCGGCACCTGCCCCGTGAGCGCAATTTCCGAGGGCTAAGATGTACTTAAAAAAGAAGGCGCTGCCAAAAGGCAGCGCCTTCTTTTTTACATTCCCATGGTGTCGGAGATGTTCTCCACAACCTCGCTCACGGCCTTAATGGCCTTGTCGGCGGCGCGTTTGATTTCACGCTTCTTAGATGTGGACATGGCCATACCAAGGGCGGTACCGGCCACAACGCCAATACCGATGCCGGAGATGAACTGATGTCTTGTCATATAAAATCTCCTCCTTTTTTGTGCCATATATATTATCTCCCGAAAAGCAGAAAAACCCGTTGCTAAAAAATGCGTTTCACGATATAATACAAAGTAATACAAAAAAAGTATTTGGGAGAGGGGTTGGGGGAACACCTGACCTCTTTTTTTCATGTTTTTTAACGTAGCCTGGAAATGTTAGATCGGGCGGGGGCTTGCTCCCACCGCGGAAAGGAGCGGAATATTTTTGTGAAGCTACTAATTAGACAGGGCCGTCTTGTGGACCCCGTTGGGGGCATTGGCGGTGTCATGGACATCCTTGTGGAAGACGGAAAAATTGCCGTTATCGGCAGTGACCTCCGCGACCCGGAGGCTACCGTTATCGACGCACGGGGCCTGGTGGTATGCGCGGGGCTGGTGGATATGCATGTCCACCTGCGTGAGCCCGGCTTCGAGCATAAAGAGACCATTGCCACAGGCTGCGCGGCGGCGGCGGCGGGCGGCTTTACCAGCATTGCTCCCATGGCAAATACAAGACCGGCGACAGATAACCCCGACACCCTGCGCTTTGTTCTGGATAAAGCAGACCAGGCCAAGGGCGCTCGGGTATTTCCTATCGGAGCGGTCACCGTGGGTCAGAAGGGGCAGGAATTGACCGACCCGGAAATTCTAAAAAAGGCCGGAGCGGTGGCACTTTCCGACGACGGCGTGCCTGTTCAGAACGCAAATTTGCTGCGGGACGCAATGATTTTGGCCCGTCGCCATGATATGACACTGCTCTCCCACTGTGAAGATGCCGATATGGTAGGCAATCGGGCCGTTAATGAGGGGCGTATTTCCCGTCAGCTGCGCATTGACGGACGGCCCGCCATTGCTGAAGAGCTTCAGGTAGCGCGGGACGCCATGCTGGCAGAGGAGACCGGTGCGGCAGTACACATCTGCCACATCTCCACAGCAAAGAGCGTGGCGCTGGTGCGCCGCTACAAAAAGAAGGGGGTGCAGATCACCTGCGAGACCTGCCCACAGTATTTTACCCTCACCGAGGATGAAATACTCACCAAGGGTACGCTGGCTCGCGTCAACCCACCCCTGCGTACTAAGGCTGACGTGGAGGCTATTATCGACGGTTTGAAGGACGGTACAATTGATGTAATTGCCACCGACCACGCTCCACACACCGCAGAGGAGAAGGGCAGGCCGCTTACCGAGGCACCCAGCGGCATGATCGGCCTTGAGACCGCTCTTGGCGTGACCCTCACCGCACTATACCATTCGGGGCTAATGGGCCTGAGTGATATTTTGCGAAAAATGACCATCAACCCCGCCTGTATTTTACGCATACCAAAGGGACGGCTCTCCATCGGTGCGGACGGTGATATTGTCATCTTCGATCCCGAGGAGCACTGGACGGTTGACCCCACTAAGTTCCGTTCGATGAGCCGCAATACCCCCTATGCGGGTACAGCCCTTCAGGGGCGGGTTAAATACACCATAGTCGGTGGTGAAATTGTCTATCAGGATGAGTAGGGACATGCGTTGCCATGTCGCAGATTGCCCAATATAACTAACAGGGAGGACTTTACGATGTCTTTTGATATACTGCAAGATAAAATCCGTGCCACGAAAAACCCTACGGTAGCGGGTCTGGACCCCAAGCCCGAGTATGTGCCCCCCCATATTTTAAAGGAATGCTATGACAAGTACGGCGAAACCCTGGAAGGTGCCGCCGAGGCAATCTACCGCTTTAATTGCGGTCTAATGGACGCGCTGTGTGACATCGTTCCCGCCGTTAAGCCACAGGCAGCCTACTACGAGCGCCTGGGCTGGCGCGGTATGGAGGTCATGGAGCGCACCATCAAGTATGCAAAGAGCAAGGAACTCTTTGTCATTGCCGACATTAAGCGGGGCGACATCGGCTCCACTGCCGAGGCGTACAGCGATGGCTGGCTGGGTAAGACCAAGGTAGGCGAGCAGTCCTTGACCAGCTTCAATGCTGACTGTGTTACCCTCAACGGCTACATGGGGTCGGACAGTATTAATCCCTTCCTGGACACCTGCAAGGAAGAAGATAAGTGTGTTTTTGTGCTGGTTAAGACCTCCAATCCCGGCTCCGGAGAGCTTCAGGATATGGTTGCCGGTGACCGTTTGGTCTATAAGGTCATGGGCGATTTGACTGAGCGGCTGGGCAAGGGCACTGAGGGTAAACACGGCTACACCATGACAGGAGCCGTGGTGGGTGCGACATATCCTGCCGATATGCGGGAACTGCGTCGCCGCCTGGAAAAGACCTTCTTCCTCGTGCCCGGCTACGGCGCTCAGGGTGGCACTGCCGAGGATGTTCAGTACGCCTTTGACCGCTACGGCCACGGCGCTATTGTTAACGCCTCACGCTCCATTATGTGCGCCTGGAAAAAGACGGGCAAGGAGGGAGCCGACTATCAGGAGGCCGCCCGAAATGCCGCCATCGCTATGCGGGATGATATTGCTCGCTTTGTAACCATTGTATAAAGGGGAATCGCTGTATGCCTATCCAAACCGAATGCACCGTCCACGCCGTGGAAAAGCTTAACCCCCACGCCTATTCCATGACGCTGGATATTGGCCCTATGGCGCGGGACGCTAGGCCCGGGCAGTTTGTCCATGTAAAATGCGGACACAGCCGTATGCTCCGCCGTCCCATCTCTATTTGCGACGTAGATGACACCTGTCTGCGCCTGGTCTTTGAGGTGCGGGGCGAGGGCACTGAATGGCTATCTCACCGTCAGGCCGGAGACAAGCTGGATGTGATCGGCCCTCTGGGGAATGGGTTTGATTTGTCAGGGGACAAGCTCCTGCTGGTGGGCGGCGGTATCGGACTTCCGCCTATGCTGTACTGCGCCAAATTGTGTGTCGGGGAAGCCCATGTGGTAGCTGGCTTCCGTTCCCGGGACAGAGCCATGCTGGAAGGGGACTTTGCCCAAGCCGCCGCCAGCTTCACAGTGACCAGTGACGACGGTTCCATTGGTGCTCACGGCTTTGTGGATGCGCTGGTGCGTCAGGTGCTTGAAAAGGAAACTGGCTTTACAGCGGTTCTTGCCTGCGGCCCTAAGCCCATGCTTCGCTCGGTGATTAAAGTAGCGGATGAATTCGGCGTGCCCTGCCAGGTTTCTATGGAGGAGCGTATGGCCTGCGGCGTGGGCGCTTGCCTGGGCTGCGCCATTCAAATGGCTGATGGTACCATGAAGCACGTCTGTAAGGACGGCCCCGTGTTTAACGCCAAGGAGGTTTGCTGGAATGTCTAACTTAGATATGGCGGTCACCCTGGCCGGTATGACCATGAAAAACCCCATTGTGGTGGCCTCTGGTACCTTCGGCTTTGGACGGGAGTATGGAAAGTTTTTTGATATTTCAGAGTTGGGGGGCATCTGCGTCAAGGGACTCACACCCCAGCGCCGGGAGGGAAATCCGCCCCCCCGTATTGCCGAAACTCCCATGGGAATGCTCAATTCTGTGGGGCTGCAAAACCCGGGCGTGGACGCTTTTATCGCCAACGAGCTGCCCGAGCTAAAGAAGCATGACCTAAAAATCATTGCCAATATCTCGGGTAACACCCCCGAGGAGTACGGCGAAATGTGTGAAAAGCTTTCTGCTGCCGGTGTGGACATGATTGAGGTCAATATCTCCTGCCCCAATGTAAAGGCGGGCGGCCTGGCCTATGGTACCCGTCCTGAGCTGGCGGCCGAGGTCACCGGGGTTGCCAAGGCGCACGCTGCCGTGCCCGTGATGATTAAACTCTCCCCCAATGTCACCGACATCACCGAGATAGCTCGTGCGGTGGAGGGGGCGGGGGCCGATGCCATCAGTCTCATCAATACCATTCGGGGTATGCGCATTGACGTCAATACTCGCCGTCCTATTTTAAAGATGAATACCGGCGGACTGTCCGGCCCTGCCGTGTTTCCGGTGGCGGTGCGCATGGTCTGGGAGGTAGCCAATGCTGTCAAGGTGCCTATTCTGGGTATGGGCGGCGTATCCACCGGCAAGGATGCCGCCGAGATGATGCTGGCGGGTGCCACTGCCGTTGCCGTGGGTGCTGCCTGCTTTACCGAGCCTTATGCCCCCATTCATGTGCGCAACGGTCTGCGTGAGATTGCACAGGCGCAGAAACTTTCCAAGGTATCGGAGCTGACCGGAGCGGTACAGCCCTGGTAGCCTAACCAGTGTAATCCGGATTACACTGGTCAGGCTAAGAGAGGAGACATCATGGAAGCAAATACCTGCGTTTTGGGCATATCTGTGGGGGAAGCTGCCAGAACAGTCTGCGGCCTGGTGGAGAAATCAGGCGTTTCCAGTAAGATGACCGATTGCTACGAGATGCGTCAGGGAGAGACTCTGTGCGGCATGGTGCTGGTTTTTGAAAAATATTATGTCCGAGCAGGCAGCCGACTGAGCATGACGGTGACAATGGACAATCTGGAGGGCCATACCAGAGTTCACTGGGCGGTTACCGGCGGCAGCGGTATTTTTGGCAATACGGGAGACAGCAAGGTGGCTGCCGAAAAGTACAGCAACACCCTGCGGGAGGCCCTTTTTCCGTATTTGGCATAACACTGAATAGATTAGGAAGATTACCATGACCCGACTTTACATCATTCGCCACGCCGAGGCGGAGGGCAACCTCTATCGCCGCATTCAGGGCTGGTACGACAGCTTGATTACCGACCGCGGCTATCGCCAGATTGCCGCCTTGGAGCACCGCTTTGAGGGCATTGCCATTGATGCGGTCTACTCCAGCGATCTGTTCCGCACACGTACCACCGCAGAGGCGGTATACAAGCCCAAGGGTCTGCCGCTCATCACCCGGCAAGACCTGCGCGAAATCCACTTGGGAATCTGGGAGGATCGCACCTGGGGCGAGGTGGCACATACTGATTTGGAGAGAATGAGGGGCTTTAACGCATCCTCCTCCGCTTGGAGCGTAGAGGGGGGCGAGACCTTTTGTCAGCTGGGCGAGCGCATGGCCAAGGCGGTACTGGAACTCGCCGCTGACCACCCGGACGGTACCGTGGCGGTATTCTCCCACGGCATGGCCATCCGTGCCCTCCAGGGCACTCTGCTGGCGCTGCCTACCGAGGAATGGACAACCCTGGGGCATGGGGATAATACCTGTGTGACCTGTGTCGAGGTGGAAAACGGCAATGCCAGTATTCTCTGGCGCAACGACAATTCCCATCTTCCCGCCGAAATTTCTACCCTGGCAAAGCAGTCGTGGTGGAAGGCGGGCAGCGGCGCGCGGGAGGACACAAACCTTCGCTACGAGCCACTAAATATGGAAACAAGCAGCAAAATTTACTATGAGGCCCGCAAGGAAGCCTGGCTCTCCATTCACGGAACCATTGACAATTTTGACGGTGACGGCTTTGTGCGGGAGGCCATGGAGCAGTGGCGGGTAAACCCCAGGGCTGTCACCTGCGCCTACCTGCGGGACGAGCTGGTGGGCATTCTCCAAATGGATACCGCCCGTTACGCCGATGAGGGGATTGGCTATATTCCCTTTTATTACATGAATCCCCAACACCGTAAAAACGGTCTTGGGGTTCAGCTCCTAGGGGAAGCAATTTCGCTTTACAGACCTTTAGGGCGAAACCGACTTCGCTTGCGCTGCGCCCCCGATAATTATGTGGCCCAGCGCTTCTATACCCGCTATGGCTTTCAAAAGGTTGGACAAGCCCAGGGTACGCGGGTGCCACTGGATTTATTGGAAAAGCCCATTACCATCGCAGAATAAACCTGAGCAGGGGGGAGCAAGTCCCGCCGCTCCCATGAGAGGAACCTAACATGAACACCCAATTTCTCCCGGTCTCAAAACAAGATATGGATGCGCGGGGCTGGGACGATTACGATTTCCTGGTTATTACCGGGGATGCCTATGTCGACCATCCCTCCTTTGGTACTGCTATTATCTCCCGCCTGCTGGAGGCCGAGGGCTACCGGGTGGCTATTTTAGCCCAGCCCGACTGGAAACAGCCGGAATCCTTTGCCGCCCTGGGGCGACCACGGCTGGGAGTGCTGATTTCCAGTGGCAATATTGACTCCATGGTGGCGCACTACACCGTGGCCAAGCGCCGCCGTCAGGATGATGCCTACTCCCCGGGAAACAAGGGTGGACTGCGCCCCGACCGGGCGGTGATTGTCTACTCCAACTGTATTCGCCGCGTGTTTGGGGATATTCCCTTGATTATTGGCGGGCTGGAGGCATCCCTGCGCCGCTTTGCCCACTATGACTACTGGGACGGCAAGGTGCGCCGCTCCGTCCTCTTTGACAGCCAGGCCGACCTGCTTACCTACGGCATGGGGGAGACGGCAACCCGTGAAATCGCCGCTCGTCTGGCTTCAGGCACCCCTATTTCCGAAATTAAAGATGTAAAGGGAACTGCCTTTATTGCCCGTGACCCGTCTGCCTGTGTCTACCCCAAGGTGGAGTGTGCCGGGTTTGAGCGGGTAAGCGCCGATAAGCGTGCCTATGCCGAGGCCAATATGCTACAATACCACGAGCATGACCCCATTGTGGGTAGGGCAATTCTGCAAAAGCACGGGGACGACCTGCTGGTGGTCAACCCGCCTGCTATGCCCCTGACCACTGCGCAGCTGGACGCGGTAGCCGAGCTGCCCTATATGCGGGAACCCCACCCCATGTACGACGAGCTGGGGGGTGTACCCTCCATCGAGGAGGTGCGCTTCTCTGTGGTGCACAACCGTGGCTGTTTCGGCGCGTGCAATTTCTGCTCGCTGGCCTTCCATCAGGGACGTATTATTTCTTCCCGCAGCCATGAGAGCGTCATTCGTGAGGTGACGGCGTTGACCCGACATCCCGGCTTTAAGGGCTACATTCACGATGTGGGCGGCCCTACGGCAAACTTCCGCCGCCCCTCCTGCCAGAAGCAGCTGAAGTCCGGCCTGTGTAAAAACCGTGCCTGTCTCTCGCCGGAGGCCTGCCCCAATCTGGATGCCGATCACACCGATTACCTCATGCTCCTGCGCAAGCTGCGGAAGATCCCCGGCATTAAAAAGATTTTTATTCGTTCGGGTATCCGCTTTGACTACATGCAAAAGGATAAGAGCGGCGAATTTTTTGCCGATTTGGTACAGCACCATATTTCCGGACAGTTGAAGGTAGCACCTGAGCACTGCTCCAACCCGGTGCTGGACTATATGGGTAAGCCCCACATTGACGTTTATGAGAAATTTCGCCAGAAGTACGAGCGCCTGAACCAAAAGTACGGCAAGGAGCAGTACCTGGTACCCTATCTCATCTCCTCCCACCCCGGCTGTACCCTTCAGGATGCGGTGGAGCTGGCTGAGTGGCTCAACAAATCTGGCCGCCAGCCCGAGCAGGTGCAGGACTTTTACCCCACCCCCGGTACCCTCTCCACCTGTATGTACTACACGGGAATTGACCCCCGCACCATGAAGCCGGTCTTTGTGCCCACTAATCCCCACGATAAGGC
This sequence comes from uncultured Pseudoflavonifractor sp., assembly GCA_964504285.1. GTDB lineage: Bacteria > Bacillota > Clostridia > Oscillospirales > Oscillospiraceae > Pseudoflavonifractor. The sequence goes on along the minus strand of CAZDDZ010000013.1, from coordinate 11,853 downwards.
TATGCAGCGGGCCTTGATGCAGTGGAAGCGCCCCGAGAAGCGGGCCCTGGTTATGGAGGCGCTCCATACCGCCCACCGGGAGGATTTAATTGGCTTTAACAAGCATTGTCTGGTGCGCCCCAACGGCGGAGCACCCGGCAAAAAGCCGACGGGTCGCGGTCAAGCTCCTGCCGCCAAGGGAAAAACCGCGGCAGGCCGGGGACAAGCTTCTCCGGCATCCGCCAAGACTGCGTCTGCCCCAAAAAAGAAAACCGGCTGGGCCGCACCCAAGCCTAAGAAAAATTCCAAGCCGTGCAGGGGTAAAAGAAAACCCTAAGCGAGACTGAGGGCCGTGAAACCAAGGTTTCACGGCCCCTTTCTAATTCTGTTATCTGCGAGGCATATATACTTGAGAAAAATAAGGAAAGCTGTCCGATTGAGTGGAAATGGTCGGTTTAAAATTCTCCCAGGAGAAACCGGCCCACGCTTTCCATGGCCTCGTTTGCCCGTTTAATAGGGAACATCTGAAAGACGTGCCACATATCATTCCAGACCTCCAGCTTGCATGGCACATGGGCCGCAAGCATACGGTCACGCAGACGTACGGCGTCGGAGTAAAGAATCTCGTTGGTGCCCACCTGTACCAGAGTGGGCGGAAAGCCGCTTAAATCACCCAGCAGGGGAGAGAGCAGGGGAGAGGTCAAATCCCGATCCCGGGCGTAAGCTCCCCGTACCGACTTGATGTAATCTAGGGTAATCATGGGATCGATGTCGGCCCGCTCCTGATAGGACTTGCCCGAGGCTGTCATATCCGTCCAAGGGGACATGAGAATGAGCTGTGCGGGCAGTCTGCGGCCCGCCGCCTTAAGCTGATGACAGAGCACCAGGGCCATGTTTCCGCCGGCCGAATCACCAGCCACTGTAATATCCCGTGCACCGTAGCCCTGATACATTAGGTAATCCCATGCCTTCAGCGCATCCTCTGCGGCGGCGGGGAAGGGATGCTCTGGAGCCAGACGGTATTCAAAGGAGAGTACTTCCCATCCAGTAACCGCGGATAGCTTAGCGGCCAGAGGGCGGGAGTAGCCCAAATTCCCGCTGGTGTAGCCGCCGCCGTGACAGTATAAAATGGCTCTGCGGCGGTCGTGTCCACGGTCGGGACGTACCCAGGCGGAAGGCATACCTGCCAGATCAAAGGTGTCAAGACTCATGCCGAGCATGGGGGCGGCCAGTTTGCCCAGCAAGTCCTGCCCCCTGCGTTCCCGCTCCAGCTCCTCAGGCTCCATGGACTGGGCGGCCGAAGCGGAGTGGATTGCCTTGAGGGCACGCATCATGGGCTGAAGCCTGCGCTCCTCAGAAGCCTTTCGCTGCTCAGCGGTGGGGCGCACCAGCTTCATGTGATGGTTGGTCTTTTTTGCGTCCATGGCGGAGTTCCTCCTTTTAGATTGATGCATATTGTATCATGCGAAAGGGAAAAAAGAAACCGTTCCCTTGTGATTTGCCTTGTGCCGTGGTAAAATTTATAAAGCCATTAGTAAAGAGGGGAGACGGGCGCCGATGCAGAAGAAAAAGAAGCACAAACCTGGTTGGATCAAATTGGATAACGCCGGGGTGCTCTACTCCGCCATTCAAAAGGAAAAGTATTCTGCCGTCTACCGTTTTTCGGCGGTAATGACCGACAGGGTAGATCCAATCGTTCTGCAACGGGCGGTGGATCAAACGATGCCGCGGTTTCCCACGTTTGGAGTACGGCTCAAGCAGGGGGCGTTCTGGTATTATTTTGAGCCCAATGAGCAGCCCGGCCCCTTTGTGCAGAAGGATATTTCAAACCCCTGCCAGCCCATCCGCTCAAAGGAGGAAAACGGATGGCTGGTGCGGTTTTTCTACTATGAACACCGTATTTCCCTAGAAGTGTTCCATGCTATTTCCGACGGTGGAGGGGCTCTGATTTTTTTCCGCACCCTCCTAGCGGTCTATTTGCGGGAGCTGGGTCATGAAATTCCTTGCGGTGACGGTGTGCTGAATGTAAATGAGCAGGCCCGTCCGTCAGAGATGGAGGACTCCTACGCCCGCTATGCCACAGGCAAGGTGAACCGCGGGTCTTGGCACAGGACTGCCTATCCCAATACGAGTCCCCCGGAGCCTTTTTACACGCTCAACGTCACTATGGGCTTTCTGCCTGTGGACAAGCTCAAGGCGGTAGCGAAGGGGTACGGTGTTTCCATTACCGAGTATTTAGCCGCTGTACTCATTGAGGCGCTTTTGGAAAACCAACATGCCGAGGGCTGCCGCCACGAAAAGCCGGTGGCCTTGGCTATTCCCATTAACCTGCGTCCCTGGTTCCCCTCGGAAACCCTGCGTAATTTTATTATTACCATTCGCCCATGCATTGACCCCAATATGGGCGATTACACCTTTCGGGAAATTGCCGATTATGTGCACCACTTTATGCGTCTGCATATTAATCGCCAGCAGATGCAGGCCGACTTTACCAGAAATGTGCGTTTTACTACCAATAAGCTGCTGCAGCTGATTCCCGTATTTCTAAAAAATCCGGTTATGGCCTTTTCCTATAAGCTGGTGGGTGTGCGGCCCTTTACGGCTACCTATACAAACCCGGGGGCGTTTAAGGTACCTAAGGAAATGGAACCCCACATTCAGCGCATGGAGGTTATCCTAGGACAGGCCACCCGTCCCTCTCCCCACTGTGCGTCTATTAGCTTTGGCAACATTATGGAAATTACCTTTGCCGGTACCGGCGTCTCCGCCGAGACCGAGCGCCGATTTTTTACCCACTTGGTGCGGGATGGCATCCCGGTAAAGGTAGAGAGCAATCGATAATAAAAGAAAAAATGGAAAAGAGGCGCAGGCGGCTTTTTCATTTTTTTCCCGGAGGTTTTTTGTATGTCCTATTGCGTGAACTGCGGTGTAGAGCTGGACAAGACCGCCCAAACCTGCCCCTTATGCCGCACCATTGTGGCAAATCCTAACCAGCCGGTCAATATTTTTGCGCCAAAGCCCTTCCCCACGCAGCGGCGAGAAGTGCCCTTTGTAGCAAAATGGGAGTTGGCTCTCCTGATTTCCGCCATGCTTTTGTCGGTGGGGGTGTGCTGCGGCGTACTCAATCTTTTCCTCAGAACCGAGCGAGCGTGGTCGCTCTATGTCATCGGCGCGGCGGTCATGTTTTGGATTTGGTTTGTGCCGCCCCTTCTAATGCGGGGAATGCACCTGTGCCTGCGCCTGTTTTTTGACGTAGCAGCGGTAGGAATTTATGTTTTTCTCATTTCCGTGGATTTAAACGGCAGGGAATGGTTTCTCCACCTGGCGCTACCCATCATTCTTCTTTGGGGTGCGGCAGTACTCTTTTTGGGGCTGATGCTCCGTGACGGCAGGCGTTCCATTTTGTCCAGCATAGCCTTAATCATCGTATGCATCGGTCTTTTTATGCCGGGCGTGGAATTCTTTATCGACTGCTACCTGCAAGGCGTTTGGGAGCCGGGATGGTCTCTTGTGGTTTCCGCTATCTGTGTGGCGCTGATTATTCCTTTGGTCATTGTCCGGCGTGTTCCTTCCCTCAGGGAGGAAGCCCGCAGACGCTTCCACATGTAAGGAGTATGCATGGAATATATGAATATTCGATTAAAAATGAATATTATTTAATAAATACAAAAAAGCAAGGGTAAATTTGCATATTTATGCGAATTTACCCTTGCTTTTTATTTGCCACTATGGTAGACTAGCCTCAACATAAAAACAAATGGAGGTTTTTACCATGGCAAAAGTGAAAAAAGTAGTGCTGGCCTATTCGGGCGGTCTGGATACATCCATCATTATCCCCTGGCTGAAAGAGAACTACGAAAACCCCGAAGTCATTGCTGTCTCTGGCGATGTGGGGCAGGGCACCGAATTAGATGGCCTGGAGGAAAAGGCCATTAAAACCGGAGCGTCCAAGCTGTACATTGAGGATTTAACCGATGAAATGGTGGATGAGGTCATTATTCCATCTATGCAGATGGGCGCCAAGTATGAGGACTACCTGCTGGGCACCGCCTTTGCCCGCCCCGTCATCGCAAAGCGTCTGGTGGAGATTGCCAAGCAGGAGGGAGCCGACGCCATCTGCCACGGCTGCACCGGAAAAGGGAATGACCAGGTGCGGTTTGAGCTGGCCATCAAGCGCTTTGCGCCTGAAATGAAGATTATCGCCCCCTGGCGTGAGTGGGACATTAAGGGCCGTGACGAGGAGATTGACTATGCCGAGGCTCACAATATCCCCCTGAAAATTTCCCGCGAGACCAATTACTCCAAGGACAAGAACCTCTGGCACCTCTCCCATGAGGGCCTGGATTTGGAGGACCCCAACAGCGAGCCTCTGTACGACAAGCCCGGATTCTTAGAGATGGGGGTCAGCCCTGCGATGGCGCCCGACAAGGCGACCTATGTGACCATTGACTTTGTAAAGGGCGTGCCCACCGCGGTGGACGGAATTGAGATGAAGGCCAGCGATGTGGTGCGCAAGCTCAACGACCTGGGCGGTGCCAATGGCATCGGTCTTTTGGACATCGTAGAAAACCGGCTGGTGGGCATGAAGGATCGCGGCGTGTATGAGACACCCGGCGGCGCCATCCTCTACCGCGCCCACGAGGTGCTGGAGATGATTACTATTGACAAGGATACCGCCCACATGAAGAGCAAGCTGGCGGTGGATTTTGCCGATCTGGTGTACAACGGCAAGTGGTTTACCCCCCTGCGGGAGGCACTCACCGCCTTTGCCACCGAAACCCAGAAGCATGTCACCGGCACTGTGCGTCTCAAGCTCTATAAGGGCAACATCATTACCTCCGGTGTAACCTCACCCGAGACTCTCTACTCTGAAAATCTGGTCACTTTTGAGGAGAGCGACTACGACCAGAAGGACTCCCAGGGCTTTATTAACCTATGGGGTCTGCCCGATACCGTTCAGGCGCTGCGGGAGCAGGGAAAACTAAAGTAAGAATGAACGGGTTGCCGCTACGCTGCATCCGCAAGGGGCACGCCGTATCCGTAAGGGGCAACCCGTATCCCCGTAAAGGAGACTTTGCTATGAAACTTTGGGCCGGACGTTTTCAAAAGGAAACCGATACCCTCGTAAACGACTTTAATTCCTCCATTACCTTCGACGCGCGGATGTACAAGGAGGACATTGAGGGTTCTATGGCGCACGCCGCCATGCTGGGAAACCAGGGCATTATCGAGCCACACGAGGCCGAGAAAATCATTGACGGGCTAAAGGTGATTCTGGCTGACATCGATGCCGGCAGCGTGGAGTTCTCCATGGATAACGAAGACATCCACATGAATATTGAAGCGCTGCTCACCGGGCGTATCGGGGACGCGGGCAAGCGTCTGCACACCGCCCGCAGCCGGAATGACCAGGTGGCGGTGGATTTTAGGCTCTATGTCAAGCGGCAGATTCCCGTTATCATCGGCATGGCGCTGGAGCTTGAAAAGGTGCTGGTGAAAAAGGCGGAAGCCCATTTGATGACCGTCATGCCCGGTTACACCCACCTCCAGCGGGCTCAGCCAACCACCTTTGCCCACCATATGATGGCCTACTCCAATATGCTAAAGCGAGATATTACCCGCTTTGAGGACTGTCTGGAGCGTATGGATGAGTGCCCACTGGGTGCCGGTGCGCTGGCAGCGTCCACTTACAAGGTGGATCGTTTTCAGACCGCTCAGGCGTTGGGGTTTTCAAAGCCGACCGACAACTCCATGGATTCGGTCTCTGACCGGGACTTTGCCATTGAGTTCCTCTCGGCCTGCTCCATTCTGATGATGCACCTCTCTCGTTTTTCCGAGGAGATTATTGCCTGGTGCTCCTGGGAATTTAAGTTTGTGGAGCTGGACGACGCCTATTCCACCGGATCATCCATTATGCCCCAGAAGAAGAACCCTGACGTAGCCGAGCTGGTGCGGGGCAAGACAGGGAGAGTTTACGGCTCGCTCTTTACCCTCCTGACCGTGATGAAGGGGCTGCCCCTGGCCTACAATAAGGATATGCAGGAGGACAAGGAGCCGGTTTTTGACGCCATTGACACCGTGCAGATGTGTCTGCCCGTCTTTACCGCCATGCTGGACACCCTTACCGTGCTGGATAAGAACATGCGCAAGGCGGCCTCGGGCGGATTTATTAACGCCACCGACTGCGCCGATTACCTTACCAAAAAGGGCATGCCCTTCCGTGAGGCATACATGGTGGTGGGGCGGCTGGTGACTATGTGCATTAAGGCGGGGGAGACCCTGGATACCCTGCCGCTCAAGGACTTTAGAGCTATTTCCTCCGTCTTTGACGAGGACGTGTACAAGGCCTTGGAGCTAAGCACCTGCGTCAACGAGCGCAAGGTCTACGGCGGCCCGGCCAAGGAAGCGGTACAGCAGCAGATTGCCAATATCAAAGCCTTTGTGGAGGCGAGAAACTGATGAAGCCTAAAGTCTATATTGATGGCAAGGAGGGTACCACCGGCCTGCAAATATACCAGCGGCTGGGTAGCCGGGAGGATGTGGAGCTGCTTCTGATTCCAGAGGAGGAGCGAAAAAACCCGGCCGTCCGCAAGGAGTACCTCAATGCCGCCGACCTTGTGTTTCTGTGCCTGCCCGATGATGCGGCGGTAGAGGCCATGACTTTGCTGGAAAACCCCAACACCAGAGTGATTGACGCCTCCACCGCCCACCGCACCGCCGACGGCTGGACTTACGGCTTCCCGGAACTTGCCGACCAGCGGGAGAAGATAAAATCAGCGCTGCGGGTGGCAAACCCCGGCTGTTACGCCACCGGCTTTATTGCTCTGGTGCGCCCCTTGGTGGAGTGCGGTATTTTGCCTAAGGATTACCCGCTCTCCTGTCACGCCCTCTCCGGCTATACAGGCGCGGGGAAGAAGGCGATTGCCCAGTATGAGGCGGCAGACAGGGAGCCGGAGCTATCAAGTCCCCGGCACTACGCCATGGGGCTGACCCATAAGCACCTGCCCGAGATGGTAGCCCTCTGCGGTCTTACCCGCAAGCCGGTCTTTTCGCCCATCATCTGCGACTATCCCCAGGGCATGGTGGTCACCGTACCCCTCCACCTGGACTTGCTCACCGGAGCACAGAGCCTTGAAAGCCTGCGGGACTGCTATCATAGTTACTATAAAGGGGAAACACTTGTCACCATTCGCCCCGCTGACGCACCCACCTGCGGCTTTGTGGGGGCGAATAATCTAAGCGGAAAGGACACCCTCCAGATTTTTGTGAACGGGAACGACGGGCAGGCGGTGCTTACCGCCAGGCTGGATAATCTGGGTAAGGGCGCTTCGGGCGCGGCGGTACAGAACATGAACCTGATGCTGGGCTTTGAGGAAGAGAAAGGCCTTGTACAATAATGTCCGCTAAACAAATACCATTAGCCAATCGCATTTGGAAGCTTCAGATGCTTTGTTCCGCAGACATTACAATAAGGAGTGCTTACCATGAAAGAGATACAGGGGGGCGTGACCGCCCCCATCGGCTTTACCGCGGGGGGAATTCACTGCGGGGTTAAGGCGGGCAGCAGCCCGGAGAAAAAGGACCTTGCGCTGATTCTCTCCGAGTGCGAGTGCACAGCCGCCGCCACCTACACCCTCAACAGGGTGAAAGCGGCTCCGCTTTACATCACTATGGAACATTTAGAGAACGGTGTGGCGCGGGGGATTATTGCAAACTCCGGCAACGCCAACGCCTGTGCCCCCGGCGGGCACGAGAACGCCGTGAAAATGTGCGTTGCCGCCGCCAATGCAACGGGTCTAAACCCCGAAGATTTTGTGGTGGCCTCTACCGGAGTCATTGGGCAGACCATTAACATTGCGGCCATTGAAAACGGAATGCCCGCCTTGGCCAAGGCCATGAAAAAAGCGGATGGCTCCGACGACGCGGCCCGCGCCATCATGACTACCGATACCGAAAAGAAGGAGCTTGCCATCTCCTTCCAGGTGGGCGGCAAGACCGTCACTATGGGCGGCATCGCCAAGGGCTCCGGCATGATTCATCCAAATATGGGCACTATGCTCTGCTTTATTACCTGCGATGTAAAAATTTCCCAGGAAATGTTAACCGATGCGCTTCACGGCATCGTGCCCCGCACCTTTAACCGGGTGACGGTGGACGGTGACACCTCCACTAACGATATGTGTGTGGTGCTCTGCAACGGCATGGCGGGCAATACACTGATTGAGTGGAAGGACGAGGACTACGAGAGTTTCCATGCCGCCCTCCACTACCTTTGCGAGCATTTGGCTAAGTGCATTGCCGCCGACGGCGAGGGGGCAACCCGACTGGTGACCTGTACTGTCCGTCAGGCACGCAGCGAGGAGGCCGCCGAGCGTCTTGCCAAAAGCGTGGTGGGCTCCCCGCTGGTCAAGGCCGCCATGTTTGGAGCGGACGCCAACTGGGGTCGCGTGCTCTGCGCCATGGGCTACTCCAAGGCGCCCTTCCGACCGGAATATGTGGATGTGAAGTTTTCCTCTCCCCAGGGTGAGATTTTGGTCTGCCAAGGCGGCGCAGGGGTAGATTTTGACGAGGACAAGGCAAAGGAAATTCTCACCACCGACAATATTACCATTGATGTCTCTCTCCACGAGGGAGAGCACACAGTCTCCTGCTGGGGTTGTGATTTGACCTATGACTATGTTAAGATTAACGGAGATTACCGTACTTAAAAGAGGTGCTTTTTATGCCCCAATCCCATATTGAACGGGCCAAAGTCCTGGCCGAGGCGCTGCCCTATATTCAAAAGTACAGCGGCAAGACCGTAGTGGTGAAATACGGCGGCAACGCCATGATTTCAGAAGAGCTGCGTCAGGCGGTTATCTCGGACATCATCCTTTTGCACCTGGTCGGCATCCGCGTGGTGGTGGTGCACGGGGGCGGGCCGGAAATTACCGACATGCTGCACAAAATTGGAAAACAGTCTACCTTTGTAGACGGTCTGCGCTACACCGACCAGGAGACTATGGACATTGTCCAGCAGGTGCTTTGCGGCAAGGTGAACAAGAATTTGGTTGCCACGCTCAATCGTCTGGGAGGAAAGGCTATTGGACTCTGCGGTATGGATGCCGGTCTCTTTCAGGCCAAAAAGCTGGACGAAAAGTACGGCCTTGTGGGTGAGATTACTCAGGTAGACCCCAGCGCGGTGGTGGACTGTTTGGGGGACGGATACATTCCCGTGGTCTCCACCGTGGCGCAGGGCATGGATGCGGAGACCGCCTATAACATCAATGCCGACACTGCTGCCGCAAAGCTGGCGACCGCCCTCCATGCCGAAAAGCTGATTTTGCTCACCGATGTACGGGGACTGCTCCAAAACCCCAAGGATGAGGACACCCTGATTCCGGTGGTGCATCTGTCCCAGGTACCCGGACTGGTGAAGGACGGTGTAATTCAGGGCGGCATGATACCCAAGGTAGACTGCTGCGTGGAGGCGGTGCGCTCCGGGGTCAAGAGCACCATCATTTTGGACGGACGCATTGCCCACTCCATTCTCATTGAGTTGCTCTCCGACGAGGGAATCGGCACCATGCTTTTGTAAGGGAAAAATGAAAGGTGAAAAAGCAAGCGCAGCGATTACCGCTTCTTTTTTACTTGAAAGAAGGAAATATCATCGTGACGCATGACGAGTTAAAGCACCTAGACCAGTGCTACACCATGGGAACCTACGGTCGGTTTGACGTAGATATTGATAACGGTAAAGGGTCTACACTTTACAGCGCTGACGGACGGGAGTACGTCGACTTTTCCAGTGGCATTGGTGTAAATTCCGTGGGCTGCGCCCACCCCAAGTGGGTGGAGGCCATTACCACCCAGGCAGCCAAGCTGGGGCATATCTCCAACCTCTTTTATTCCCAGCCCTATGCCAAGCTGGCGCAGGCTCTTTGCACACGTTCCGGCATGGCAAAGACCTTTTTCTCCAATTCCGGAGCCGAAGCCAACGAGGGCATGATTAAGCTGGCGCGTAAATACAGCTTTGACAAGTACGGCAAGGGGAGGGGGACAGTCATTACCCTACAAAATTCCTTTCATGGCCGTACCATTACAACCCTGGCTGCCACTGGGCAGGAGGTATTCCACAATTACTTTTTCCCTCTTACCGAGGGCTTCCGCTACGCTGAGGCGGGCAGCATGGACAGTGTGAAGGCGGTGGCTGGTCACGACGTATGTGCCGTGATGCTGGAGCTGGTGCAGGGCGAGGGCGGCGTGCTGCCCATGGAGCCTGGCTTTATCCGTAATTTGGCCGACCTCTGCGCGGAGCGGGACTGGCTGCTGCTGGTGGATGAGGTTCAGACCGGCATTGGCCGCACAGGAAGCCTGTTCGCGTTTCAGCAGTACGGTATTTTGCCCGATGTGGTTTCCTTCGCCAAGGGGATCGCCGGCGGTCTGCCCATGGGGGGCATTTTGGCAAACGAAAAGTGCCAAAATGTGCTGACGGCGGGCACCCATGCCACCACCTTCGGCGGTAATCCGGTCTGTGCCGCTGCCGCCTTGGCGGTGCTGGAAATTTTGGATGAGGACGCTCTCACCGCCGTCCGGGAAAAAGGCGACTATCTCCGCCGCCGTATTGAGGAAATGGGGCTGGGCTGCCTGGGCGGTACCCGCGGCCTGGGGCTGATGATTGGCATCGAGGTTATTGGGCAGAGTACGAATAAGGAGCTGGCAGCGCGGCTTATGGAGCACGGACTGCTGGTGCTGACGGCGGGCAAGGCCATGCGCCTGCTGCCACCCCTGACGATTACAATTGAGGAAATTGACAAAGGACTTCACATCATGGAGGAGGCGCTACAATGAAAAAAGACCTGCTGAAGCTCCTGGATTTGAGCCGGGAGGACATTACCAAAATTCTGGATGTGGCCGACCAGATGAAGTACAACCAAAAGCACGGCCTGACCCACAATTATCTGCAAGGCAAGACCTTGGCCATGATTTTTGAGAAGAACTCCACCCGCACCAGGGTTTCCTTTGAGGTGGGCATGTTCCAGCTGGGCGGTCACGCCCTGTTCCTCTCGGGGAAGGAGAGCCAGATTGGCCGGGGCGAGCCCATTGAGGATACCGCCCGGGTGCTCTCCCGCTACTGCGACGGCATTATGATTCGTACCTACAACCAGACCGACGTGGAGAAGCTGGCTCAATATGCGTCTATCCCGGTGATTAACGGCCTGACCGACTTTGCCCATCCATGCCAGGTGCTGGCTGACCTTATGACCATTCGGGAGCACCAGACAAAGCTGGAGGGCTTGAAGCTCTGTTTCATCGGCGATGGCAATAATATGGCTAACTCCCTCATCGTGGGCGGCATGAAGTGCGGCATGAATGTGTCGGTAGCCTGCCCGGAAGGGTATGACCCGGACCAGCAGGTCCTGGACTTTGCAAAGACGGTTAAGGGAGCTAAATTTGAGCTCTGCCGCAAGCCGGAGGACGCGGTGTCCGGCGCCGATGTAGTCATTACCGACGTGTGGGCCTCTATGGGGCAGGAGGAGGAAAAGGCAGTCCGCGAGAAGGCGTTTGAAGGCTATCAGGTGAATGAAAAGCTTATGAGCCTTGCCCATAAAAATGCCATGGTACAGCACTGTCTGCCCGCCCATCGTGGTGAGGAAATCACCGGAGAAATCTTTGAGGCCCACGCCGCCGAAATTTTTGATGAGGCGGAAAATCGGCTTCACGCCCAAAAGGCCGTCATGTACCTGCTGATGGGCGGAGAAGCGTGAGGATAGCCTGACCAGTATAATCAGAACCCGCCCCAGAGCGTAAAAAAGCGGTAATCACATTGTGATTGCCGCTTTCAGGCTGTCGACAAAGTCGCCAGCCTGAAGCCGATTTTGGCAAAATGCCGAA